>NZ_BAABFR010000003.1:0-106475 GCF_039541155.1 Tsukamurella soli | reverse complement strand
CTGCGACCGGCGTGCCTGCCGGCGGTCGAGCGGGCGCTGGCCCGGCTGGGCGTCGCCGCCGTCTACACCTCGGGTCGGGTCGACCTGCCGCACCTGCAGGTGACGGGCGTCGCGGTCGAGCCGCTGGCGTCGGTGGACGCGGCACCGCCCGCGGCGCAATCGGCGATCGCGGCCCCCACCCTCGTCCTCGCCACCACCGACACCGACCCCGGCGCCGTCGCGAGCGCCCGCGCGGCAGGCGCCCAGGTGTTGACGCTGCCCGCAGCGGACCCGCGGAGCTCGACGGCGACAGTGGCTGCGCTGCGCGCCTCCGGCCCACGCGCCGTGATCGCGCTGGGCGCCGAATTCGGCACCGCGGCGGACGTCTCGCGCCGCATTCAGACCGCTGCCGACGCGCCGCAGGTGATCGGCGGCGGCTCGGTGATGTTCCCCGGCAGGCGGTTCGTGTCGCTGTACGGGGTTCCGGGTGATCCCGCGCTCGGGGTGCTCGGCCAGCAGAGCCTGCCGGCATCGATCGCACGCGTGAAAGCACTTGCCGCGCAGTATAGTCCGCTTTCACCGGTGCCGGTGATCCCGGCCTTCGAGATCATCGCGTCGGTGGCCTCGGCGGCCCCCGGCGCCGACGACCAGTACTCGACGATGCTGCCCGTGGCCCAGCTGCTGCCATGGGTCGAGGCGGCGAACCGGGCCGGCCTGTATGTGACGCTCGACCTGCAGCCGGGCCGCACCGACTTCCTGACCCAGGCGAAGGCGTACCAACAGCTGCTGCGGCTGCCCGATGTGGGGCTCGCGCTCGATCCGGAGTGGCGGCTGAAGCCGAACCAGGTGCACCTGGTGCAGATCGGATCGGTGGGCGCCGACGAGGTGAACCGCGTGCAGGACTGGCTCGCCGGAGTCGTTCGTGAATACCATCTCCCCCAGAAGGTCCTCGTGCTGCATCAGTTCACGCAGGACATGCTCGTCGATCGCAGTGCGATCGACACCTCGCACAACGAGCTCGCGTTGGTGGTGCACACCGACGGCCACGGCACACCGCCGGTGAAGATCGGCACCTGGAACAAGATCCGGGCCGGGCTGTCGCCGCGGATCTGGTTGGGCTGGAAGAACTTCTACACCGAGGACAGCCCCACGTTCACCCCGGCCCAGACAATGGCGCTGACGCCGGCCCCGGTGTTCGTGTCGTACCAGTGACCGCCAGCGGCGTCGCAGGGGACCTACCGACCCACCCGTTGTCGGCGACCAGGATGGCGGCGCGCCTCGGCGGATTCTCGTCCCGGTAGTCGGAGAACCTTATCTCCCAACCTGATTCGCGCCGGAAGGCCGAGTCGACCCGGACGTCCGGCGGCACGGCTATGCGGCGCTGTTCCGCGTACTCCACGGCCAGCGCAACGGCGGCTGACGCCGTCCTGCCGTCGACGTCCGCCGTCACAGGACCCGTGCCGGTGGAGGTGGTCAGCGCCTGCTCGTCCAGCAGCCGCCAGCCCTCGTCGATGCCCGCGCGCCATGTCACGCCGGCGGGATCGCCGTCGAAGGCCGCCCGCCACGAGCCCTCGTCGAGCCACTGGTACTCCGCCATTCTGGCGACGTGGAACATGTTGTCGCGCTGTGCGTTCCCGCCTCCCTGCGCCGCAGCGAGGGCGAGCGCCACCGACGCGGTGGTGGCCGCGGGCGGCAGCGGGATCCCCGTCGGCACGGGCGGCGCGCGCCAGCCGTCGACGTCCCAGTAGGCGGCCCACCCGAAGTGCTCCGCGCGGACGTGGTGGTCGATCATCGACCCGTGGTCGGCCCACGCGGGGCCACCGGCGATCAGCCCCGACGCGGCGCTCGCGCCCGGCACCCGCCAGCCGTAGTCGCCACAGGACAGCACGGCCCGGTCGGAGCCGAATCGGGCGAGCATCGCGCCTGCCGTCGACGACGCCCGGTACCGCGCGACCGGCCCGTCGACGGAGACGGTGAACGGCAACGGCGCCCCGCCGAGGGCGCAGCCCGCGGCGCTGAGGACACACCAGCGCGCCCACAGGACCCGGAGCGCGGGCAGCCGTGGCATCTGACTCGCCTCCCCGCCCTCCGGGGCCATGCATACGACTTCGTCCGACACCCGTGCAGGATGCGTCCGCGCGCTGAACCCGCGCTTGGCTGCCGCTTGTCGCTAGACGCACGAGGTTGTCGGCACCCGGGTCTAGCGTGACGGCAAGGGTCTCGAGGGGGAGGCCGAGAAGGGGGCCGACAATGGACACGACAGCGATGGACACGACAGCGAGCGACCTGGTGATCGGAGCCGACGGACTGGCCCGGCCGCGGTGGGCGGCGACCGATCCGCTGCTGCGGGACTACTACGACACCGAGTGGGGGATGCCGGTACGCGACGAGGCCGGGCTGTACGAGCGGCTCAGCCTGGAGGCGTTCCAGGCGGGACTGTCGTGGGTGACGATCCTGCGCAAGCGGCCGGCGTTCCGGGCGGCGTTCGCGGGCTTCGACCCCGATCGGGTCGCCGAGTTCGACGACGTGGACGTCGAACGGCTGATGGGTGACCCCTCGATCATCCGCAACCGACGGAAGGTCCAGGCCGCCATCACGAACGCCCGGGCGACGGTCGCCCTGCGTGCCGACGGCGGGCTGGCCGAGCTGATCTGGTCGCACCGCCCTGCCCGAACGCCGGCGCCCCGCTCGGCTGCCGAGGTCCCGTCGTCCTCCGCCGAGTCCACGGTCCTGTCGAAAGCACTACGCCGCAGGGGGTTCGCTTTCGTCGGCCCCGTCACCATGTACGCGCTGATGGAGGCCGTGGGCATCGTCGACGACCACCTGATCGGCAGTCACCGGCGCGGGAGTTCGGGGGTGTGGCCCGAGTGACCGCTGCCCGATCATAAGGTAAAGGTCAATTAAATGAATGTCTTTACCCGGACGTGGATGTGAGACTAGTCTCACTGGATGGATCAACGGGGGTTGGCCGTCAGCGGGGCACGGGGGACGGCCGAATACGAGGAACTGTCGGACGAGGAACTGATCGCCGCCGCCGGGGGCGGCGACCAGCAGGCGTTCGGTGAGTTGTACAACCGACATCACCGCCACCTGTGGGCGACGGCGGTACGGACGGCCCGGACGTTGGACGACGCCGAAGACTGTCTGCAGGAGGCGTTCGAGCGGGCGTACCAGCTGTGCCGAGAGTTCCGCGGCGACTGTCGCGTGGCCAGCTGGTTGCACCGGATCGTGATCAACGCCTGCGTCGACACGGCCCGCCGCAACCGGATCCGGCTGTCGTTCCCGATGCCCGAGGACCCGTCGGGGCTCGCGTCCGACGACGGCGTGGGCGTGGACCGGCTGGACACCCGGATCGCCGTCTATACGGCGCTCCGGAAGCTACCGAGACAGCAGGTCGAGGCGATCATCGCGGTGGACGTGTACGGGCTGAGCATCACCGAGGCCGCCGAGGCACTGGGCGTGCAGCCCGGCACCGTGAAGAGCCGGCGGGCGCGGGCTCGGGACCGGCTCAGCCGCCTACTCCGCTGACCACCGCGACCACAACGTGTTGTGTCGAATATGGAACCGCGGAGGCCCCTCGTGCGTCCAATTGATAGACGGCACGATTCGATCAGGGGACAGGTCGGGGGAGACATGACACGCACACCGCCACTTCGTCGGCTCACGCAGTCGGGGCGTATCCGCATGCAGCGGGTCCCGCCGCGCTCGTCCACGCGGACGTCCGTACGCAGGTCCACACGGCCGTCGGCGCAGGCACTCGGCCATGCCGCTCTCGACGCCGCCCTGGGCTCCTACGCCGAGGGGCACGTCGCCGCAGCGGCACGTCCGGACGTCACCGTGCCACCGCCGCCGGACGCGCTGCGCGAGCGCATCCTCAGCGCGGTCGCCGCCGCGTCGGTGCCGGGAGAGTCGCGCGGCGGACGGCCGGCACCGTCGGTGATCGGCGAGCGACGGCTGTCCTACCGGACCGCCGTGCCCGCGGCCGCCGCGGCGTGCGTGGGCGCGGTCACCGTCGGACTCATGGCGTGGCATGCGGGCTCCGCGCCGACGCCGGCCATCCCGTCCGACGGTGTGCTGCTGGCGTCGCTCGGTCGCCCCGTCGACCGCGAGCTGGGCGGGACCGCCGGGCTGCGGCGATGCCTCGACGCGGCCGGGATCGCCCCGTCCACGCGGACGGCGCTGGGAGCCGGGCCCGCGCGGGTACACGGCGTCGACGGGACCGTGGTGCTGCTCGCGACGCCGCACCCCGGGCAACTGCTCGCACTGGTCGTGCGGCCCGAATGCGCCGACGGCGACCCCGGGTCGGTGCTGCTGCGGCGGATGCTGGGTGCACAGCCGTCACCGTCGGGCTCGACCACGTAACCTGACATGCGGGAACATCCGATGCCGGGGCGGTGTTCGATTCTTACGTCGGGCCGCACCGTCCACCAGCAATGGGCCCGACCAGCAACCGGAGCCGGGACGACCGCACCGGGGAAGAGCAAGCCGAGGAGCGAGCAGTACACATGACTTCAGCACACGACGTCGCGGACGTGATCATCATCGGTTCCGGCCCCGCCGGATACACCGCGGGTGTGTACGCGGGCCGCGCCGAGCTGAAGACGATCCTGTTCGAGGGCACCACCTTCGGCGGCGCGCTCATGACCACCACGGAGGTCGAGAACTTCCCCGGCTTCCGCGAGGGCATCATGGGGCCGCAGCTGATGGACGAGATGCGCGAGCAGGCCATCCGATTCGGCGCCGACCTGCGCATGGAGGACGTCGAATCGGTGTCGCTCTCGGGCGATGTCAAGGAGGTCACCACCGCGGAGGACACCTACCGGGCTCGCGCTGTGATCCTGGCGATGGGCGCCGCCGCGCGCTACCTCGACGTGCCCGGTGAACAGGCCCTCCTCGGACGCGGCGTGAGCGCCTGCGCCACCTGCGACGGCTTCTTCTTCAAGGACCAGGACATCGCCGTGATCGGCGGCGGCGACTCGGCCATGGAGGAGGCGACGTTCCTGACGAAGTTCGCCCGCTCGGTGACCATCGTGCACCGCCGCGAGGAGTTCCGGGCCTCCAAGATCATGCTCGAGCGTGCCCGCGCGAACGACAAGATCCGCTTCCTGCTGGACAGCGTCGTCACGGCGGTGCACGGCGAGCAGTCGGTGTCCGGCCTGAGTGTCGAGAACACCAAGACCGGCGAGGTGTCCACGCTGGACGTCACCGGCCTGTTCGTCGCCATCGGCCACGACCCGCGGTCGGAGCTGGTGCGGGGCCTGGTCGATCTCGACGCCGAGGGTTATGTGCAGGTCGAAGGCCGCACGACCGCGACCAACATCCCCGGAGTCTTCGCCGCCGGTGACCTGGTGGACCACACATACCGCCAGGCGGTCACGGCGGCGGGCAGCGGCTGCAGCGCGGCGATCGACGCCGAGCGCTGGCTGGCGCACGCCGACGAGCCCGCCACCGTCGGCTGACCAGCACCGTCGGCTGACCCACCGCTACCCGGCCGACGCCTCCGACCCCACTCACCGATACCCCCACACCACCACAGGAGAGACAGAGATGGCCGACACCGAGACCGCCACGATCACCGTCACCGACGAGACCTTCAAGGATCTCGTCCTGGGCTCCAGCACGCCGGTGCTGGTCGACTTCTGGGCCACCTGGTGTGGCCCGTGCAAGATGGTCGCGCCCGTGCTCGAGGACATCGCCGCTGAGCATGAGGGCAAGCTGATCATCGCCAAGCTCGACGTGGACGCCAACCCCGTCACCGCCCGCGACTTCCAGGTCATGTCGATCCCCACGCTGATCCTCTTCGAGGCCGGCCAGCCCACCAAGAAGATCGTCGGCGCCAAGGGCAAGGCGGCGCTGCTCCGCGAGCTCGCACCCGTTCTCTGAGGCTTCTGCCAGCCTCTTTGGGCGCGAGCGCCGACGCACGCCTATCGTGGTACCCGATCCTGGGCGTTCGGTCCAGGGCGTACCCGGGCTTCGAGCCCGGATACGTACGGACCTGACAAGAGAGTGGCCATGCCCCGCATCAGCCTCGGTGATCACGGAGCTGCAGTCGCGGAGATCCGCGGCATCCTGGCCGACCAGGGATTCCTCGCCGACTACGCCGTTCCGGACACGCTGGTCACCAACGGCTGGACGGTGCCCGAGGCGGTGTTCGACCGCCGCTTGGACCGCGCCACGCGCGCGTTCCAGCAACATCGGGGGCTGCTCGTGGACGGCATCGTCGGGCCAGCGACCTACCGGGCGCTCCGCGAGTCGACCTACACCCTCGGCGCGCGGACGCTGAGCTTCCACGCGTCCGCCCCGCCGACGGGTGACGATGTCGCCACCCTGCAGGCGCGGCTACAGAACCTCGGCTTCTACGCCGGGATGATCGACGGCCATTTCGGCCCGCAGACCCACCTCGGCCTCACCGCCTACCAACGGGAGTTCGGGCTGGTCGCCGACGGCATCTGCGGGCCCGCGACGCTGCGATCGCTGACCTTCCTGGGCTCCCGCGTGACCGGCGGCTCGCCGCATGCCATCCGCGAGGAGGAGGAGGTCCGCCGGTCGGGCCCGCGCCTGTCCGGTAAGCGCATCGTCATCGACCCGGGGCTCGGCGGCGAGCAGACCGGCCTACTGCTCGAGGGCGCTGACGGTGTCCGCATGACGGAGGAGGAGGTCCTCTGGGATCTCGGTTCCCGGCTCGAGGGGCGGATGGCCGCCGCCGGGATGGACACCTACCTGTCGCGACCACGAGGCATGGCGGCGTCCGACTCCAGCCGGGCGTACACGGCCAACACCTTCGACGCCGACCTGATGATCTCGCTGCGCACGGCGCATTACCGAAACGAGCGTGGGCACGGCGTCGCGTCGTTCCACTTCGGCAACTCGCACGGATCGATCTCGACGATCGGTCGTAACCTCGCCGGCTTCGTGCAGCGCGAGATCGTGGCACGTACCCCCCTGGCTGATTGCCACTATCACGGACGCACCTGGGACATCGTGCGGCTCACGCGGATGCCCACGATCCAGATCGACGTCGGCTATGCGACCAACCCCGGCGACGCGGCGGTCCTGACGTCGGCGACGTACCGGGACACGATCGCCGAGGCCATCCTCGTGGCGGTGAAGCGCCTCTACCTGCTGGGGGAGAACGACCGGCCCACGGGCACATACACTTTCGCGGAACTGTTGGCTCTGGAGGAGGCCGGGCAGTAGCCCGGCCCTGAGATCTTCAGGCTCGGCAGACAGGCGCGGGCTCGCGCTGCGGTCCGACGAGGGCCGCCTCGGCCACGCTCGCGGCCAGAAGCTGCTCGAGCGCGCGCTCGACGCCCGCCTTCCAACCGAGTCCCTCGGTCAGTTCGTATCGCAGCCGCGGGTAGCGGTGGTGCGGCGCGACGACTGTGAAACCGACGGTCTCCAGCTGCTGAGCATCGATCAATGGAGTGGAATCACATTGGCACACGGCGCATTTAGCCAGTTCATCACCGTCATCCACCAGACCGAAGGCCTCCACTGCACGAACGCCTCGACGGATCAGGTCGTCGCACACGGCCAGGATCAGGTCCTCGAGCACGATGCCGTCGACCCCCGGCTCGATCTCGGCGGTCGACAGTAGGACAGCGTCGGCGCTGACCGGCGAGGTGGGAAATAGGCGGCTACGCGGCACGCTGAGCGGCGGCGCGTAGAAGGCCGACCCCACGACCCTCTCGACGCCGGAGGAGCGGGAGACGGCCACCTGGGCGCAGGAACCCCACTCGAGCATGACCATCGACAGCCAAGCCTCTTTCTCGAACTCCGTGTCGGTAAGCCCGTCGGGTCCGAGGGCCTCCGGGTCGACCTCCCAGTAGACGCACCGGCGGGCCTCCTTGGGTAGAGCGTCGAAGCCCGCGAGGGTCAGAGGGACGATCGACACCGACACCGTCTTCGCCTCCACTCGCCATCGTTCCCACATCGGGCCGTCGCCCGACAGTCACCCCGGGCGTTGCGGCACGACACCGTCGTCGATTCTAGACGGATGCGCGCGCCGACGTCAGCAGACTGCCTGTCACAGTGACGTTTTGTGCACGGGTGCCTGTACATGTGCGTGCAGAACGACATTTCGGACAGTGATTACTCTTTCGCCAGCAGACCGATGATCCGGTCGAGATCGTCCGATGAGCCGAACTCGACGACGATCTTTCCCTTCCGGCGACCCATGCTGACGGTGACGCGGGTGTCGAGCCGGTCCGCCAGGTCGTCGGCAACCGCCTGCAATCGCGGCGCCGGGGCAGGCTTGGGCTTGGCAGGTGCCGCGGGGGCGGCCGGGCCCTCCCGGTTCGCGAGCGTGACGGCCTCCTCCGTTGCCCGGACCGACATCCCCTCTGCCACGATCCGCGCGGCCAGAGCCTCCTGAGCCTCGGTGCCGGCGGTCAACGCGAGCAGCGCCCGTGCGTGCCCGGCGGACAGCACGCCCGCCGCGACGCGACGCTGTACCGCGACCGGCAGGCGCAACAGGCGGATCGTGTTGGTCACCACGGGCCGCGACCGGCCGAGCCGCGACGCCAGCTCGTCATGCGTCACACCGAACTCCTCGAGCAGCTGCTGGTAGGCGGCCGCCTCTTCGAGAGGATTCAACTGCACGCGATGGATGTTCTCGAGCAGGGCATCGCGCAGCATATCTCCGTCGGGCGTCTCCCGCACGATGGCCGGAATCGTCTCCAGCCCGGCCGCCTGGCTGGCACGCCACCGACGCTCGCCCATCACCAGCTGGTACTCGACACCGCCCTGCGGATGAGCGAGCCGGCGCACCACGATCGGCTGCATCAACCCGAACTCACGGATCGAGTGCACCAATTCCGCGAGCGCCTCCTCGTCGAAGACCGACCGAGGCTGCTGCGGGTTGGGCTGGATATTGTGCGGTGGTATCTCGCGGTAGACCGCGCCGATACCGTCGCTGTCGATACCCGACGGTGACGGGCCCGCGCCGGTGCTCGGGCGCCCCGAGGCGCCGTCGGTAGGCGCGGGCGGGCGAATACCGTTGGCCGCCGGCGATGCGCCGGTCTGCGGCCGGGCGCCGATGATGACGTCGGCGGCGGCGTTGCCCAGCCGTGGACCCTCGTCCGGGCCCGTGGGAATGAGCGCGGCGAGACCGCGGCCGAGGCCTCCCTTACGCTGCGTCGCCATCAGTTGCCGCCCCGGTGAACACCGCGGTGGGCAAGCTCGCGGCCCGCGTCGAGGTAGCTCATAGCGCCCCGCGAACCCGGGTCGTAGTCGAGCACCGTGGTGCCGTAGCCGGGCGCCTCGGAGACTTTCACACTCCGCGGGATCGCCGACTGCAGAACCCGCTCGCCGAAGTGGTTACGTACCTCCGCAGCGACCTGATCGGCGAGCTTGGTACGCGCGTCGTACATCGTGAGGAGGATCGTCGAGACGTGCAGTTGCGGGTTGAGGTGCGCCTGTACCAGCTCGATGTTCCGGAGCAGCTGGCCGACGCCCTCAAGGGCGTAGTACTCACACTGGATCGGGATCAGCACCTCCCGCGCGGCGACCAGCGCGTTGACGGTGAGCAGCCCCAGCGACGGCGGGCAGTCGATGAACACGTAGTCGAGATCGTCGCCCGCCGAGTCCGCGAGCGCGTTCTTGAGGCGCGTCTCGCGCGCGACCATGCTGACGAGTTCGATCTCGGCGCCGGCGAGGTCGATCGTGGCGGGGACGCAGAACAGGTTGGGGGAGTGCGGGCTCTGCGCGATGGCCTCGCCGAGCGTCACCTCGCCCAGGAGCAGCTCGTAGCTGGACGGCACCCCCGATCGGTGGTCGACGCCAAGGGCGGTGCTCGCATTGCCCTGCGGGTCGAGGTCGATCACCAGCACCCTGAGCCCCTGCAACGCGAGCGCGGCGGCCAGGTTCACGGCCGACGTGGTCTTGCCCACGCCACCCTTCTGATTGGCGATCGTCAGTACACGACGCTCGAGCGGGCGGGGGAGCGTCCCTGCACCACCGGGTGTGAGGACCTGGCTGGCGCGTCGCGCCGCCGCGCCGATAGGAGTGTCGTCGTCACGTGTTCCACGTGAAACCTGGTAGCCGGTGTCGGGATTTGTCACGCGTTCTCCTCGGTAGACACGTCCATCTTAGGGGCAGCGGGGCTCCGACACGCCCTCCGCCAGTCGATCTATCGGAGGTGATTCCAGAGCACCCAGCGCCGAGAATCGGCGCTGAAACTGCGGCGCATCGAGCGCCTGTACCTGACTGGAAGGATACCGACTCACCCCGGCAATGGCGCGAATGGCCACGGTTTGGATGCGCGCGAATCGGTGGATGCAGGCGCTGTTCGCCGTGTCCGGACCCGCTGCGGATCTCCGGGTGCGGCAGAACTACGTCGTGCGGACTGCGGAGCGATGTGGATTCCGGGCCGACAGTAGGTTCCGTGGGGCCACCGACCGCGCAAGGATAACGGTGCCTCATCGCTCGGTCGGGCACCGGGCACCCGCCATATCTGAGCGCACCCGCTGACACGGGTGCCATACACCGCTGCCGTTCCGCGTCTGTCGAATGTCGCCACACTCCGTCTGCGCTGTAGCCCGGTGGCGCCGACCCGTCGACTCGACCGCCCAGTGGGGGACCGTTGCCGCCGGACTCGGACGGTGTTGGGTCGGTCGACCCAGGTACGGCGACCGCGGTCCGCCACTGTCGATGCTGATCTTTCGTCGTACTTGTGAGGAGCGGGGACGAAGCCGTGGTAACGCGCCCCATGTGTGGTCGACTGTTCCACGTGAAACGTGGCTACCGAAGGACCCGCGCACCGAACACCAGCATGGCGAGACACTCGAAGCAGCGTGGTCGCGTGCTGCACACCGTGTCACTACCTACCCCGTGTCAGCGACACGTCCCGGAAAGAATTCGTTGCCGAAGCACTGTGCCCACAGCGAGCCCGCGCCGGCGACCGTGGTACGAGCCATCGTTGCCACCTACGGTTGCACTAGGCAGGCGCAGGCGTACGAAGGTCCGATGCGGGGAGACGAAGACGACGGCCGCCGCACGCGATCGCCGCGCCGACAGTGGCGACGGCGCCGAAGCACCGCGCAGCGGGCGACGCGAGGCACGGCATCGGCATCGGCACGCGAGTGGTGAGCCGTGACCGCACTTCCGCATGCGAGATATTAGTGGCGTCCCACGGAACGCCCGCGTCATCGCTCACGACACCGTCGCCGCTATCGGCTCCGGTGTCCATACGAGTCACGACGACGTTTCACGTGGAACGGCACGGCTCCCGCGTGCCGTGCCGACATCATCCTGACCTCGACGAGCGGCATCGTCTTCGCCGGACGCACCGCACACAGTACAGGCACTCACACCGGCGCTCGGGCGTCTCATTCTATGGTGTCTCGTTCTATACGGCGCCACCCGATCGACGCGTGGACTAGATGATTGATTCCCGGTGATGTGACTGGTGTGTCGCGTGGGATTCGAGGTGGAGGGTGCCCAGAATCAGTGCTGCTAACCCAACCTGGCACTGGAGGCCGAAGTGGACACCGACCTGGACACCCTCGCCACAGCACTGTACGTGACCTGCGACGATCTACTCAAAGCCCATCCCGAGCGTGTCGCGCCCACACCTGCGGGTGGGTTCACCCCCCGCATCACCGACGCCGAGATGGTCACCGTGGCGGTACTGCAGGCGATACTCGGCCACACCAGCGAACGCCGCTGGCTGCGATACGCCCGCACGCATCTGCGGACGATGTTCCCGACCCTGCCCTGCCAGTCCGGCTACAACAAACGACTGCGTGCACTCGCCCCGACGATGGCGTGGCTGACCCACACCCTCGCCGCGATGACCGGCGTCGGCGACGACACCGTGTGGCTGGCGGACTCCACCCCGGTCGAGTGCGGCCGCTCCCGCGAGACCACGCTGCGCTCCGACCTGGCCGGGTGGGCCGAGTACGGCTACTGCGCATCGCACTCCCGGTTCTTCTGGGGCCCGCGACTGCACCTGCCAGCCACCGTGCACGGACTTCCGACGATGCCGATCGCGATCATCGTCGACCAGGGCTACTACAGCAGAGCGTTCGAGACCAAGATCGCCGACATCACGCTGATACGCCCGACCCAGCCCTGCCCCGGTCGGCGGTTCCTCACACCGCTGCGGCAGATCATCTAATCCGTCAACGACACCCTCAACGGCCAACTCGGCCACGACCAACAGGGCGGGCGTACCGTCTCCGGGGTCTGCGCGCGCGTCGCCCAACGCATCCTCGCCCTCATCGCAGCCATCTGGCACAACGACCGAATCGGCGCCACACCCCGACGCTCACTGCTCGCCTACGACCACTGACACCAGGCATCAATCATCTAGACAGCGACGAGGACGTGCGCACGAAGCCAGGGTCTCCGTGCCCGTGCGAGGTCATCAGCTCAGCCAAGCCTCGAGCGAAACCTGCTACTGCAACGGCGCGGCCGGCGCCGCACGACCCATATCCTCCCGACGAATCCCTCAGATCGACACCGTGGCGATCGAGCGCATTGCCCGGTGGACGTCACCAGACGCAGAGCACTGGGCGAACCGTGGCGAGACGAGAACCGAGATGGAACACGAGACCGCCCGTCCGATCGGCCCGGCGTATCTGCAAGACCGACACGAGGCCCAACAGGTGTTCCTACGCCGCTGAATCCCGACCGACGGGTCACGCCTGGCAAGGAGCAGGTCACTTTCCGCCTCCACGGGACGTGCCTGCGCTCCCTAGGTAGCTATCGCGAGTGTCGGGGATCAGCACCAACCGGCGCGCCCGCCCGGGCGCACGGACGTGCTTGCCGCCACTCCTCACTACCTGGACGGCGGACTGGTCCCGTTTCACGTGAAACGGATCAAAAACGACAGCGCCTCCTCCGGCGACGAGACGGCCCGGACCCGTGCGAGGTCGGGAGAACCGCGCGAATCAGATGAGTACAGCTCCGGCAGTCCCCGGCAGTCCCGGCGATCTGGGGACGTGCTGCCCGGCTGTATCGTCGGCCCGAACGCTCGCTGTGCATGGCGAAACGTCGATCGCTATCCACACGGATCCGCGCGCCGCATGGCGACGGGCTTGCCCCCCTTCCAAACAGACGAGTCACAGCCGCCCGCATAGACCGCAAAGTCGCGGCGCTGTGTGGATGAGAATGAAGCGCCCGGCAGGTTGAGGAGCGCCATGAACATCCCAGACGGTTGTCCCTGAGCTCTCGGACGACGCGCGGCTCATGGTTCGGACAGGGGCGGGCAGGCCGCATATCCGGGCGGAGTCGGTCTAGCGGGAGGTGCAATGAAAGCGGTGCAGTGTCGTCGAGCACGTTCCACGTGAAACCCGTACTCATCAGCGTTGCTAGCCACGACCGGCTGCCACGTGCGAGCAGTACAGTGCGGACCATCTCGTCGGCATCGGGTGGGGATCGTGTGCGGGGCGGCCCGCCGAGTCCATTCGGTGAGCGGTGGGGGATCGACCGGCGGCTTCCCACCCGGTGCGTAGGCGCCCTCGCAGTGCCCCGCATGGTCGCTCGCGGCCTCCGTCGAGCTCTCGCCGCCTCGTCGGCCACCGCGTCCAGGCGGTCGCGGCCGTCCGTCTCAACCTGGACAGTCAACGGTCCGTCACCTCGATCCGCGGCGCGCGATGGCGCGGCATCGTGGAGTGCCGTGTCGCTGTCATCAGCCAGGGCCCGATGCTCGGCGGTACGGGTGTCGAGACCATACGCGATCTGCGCCCACCGCTATCCCGGTGTCGACGAGCCGACCAGGCCCTCCCTGGTCAGGCCCCGTGTAGCTTCCGCGGCCCGCTTGGGTGGCGTGGGTGAGGCCTTGGCCGACTTGCCCGCTCAGCGGATGGTATGCCCGGCGATCGTGGACCGGGATGGATGCGGCGGCCGAGTGCTGCTCGTCTCGACGCCGCTATACGTCGAGGGTGTCGATCGCCGGGCGGTTCAATTCGCGGGCGGCGGCGATTTCGGCTTGGTGGCTCACCGCCCAATCGGCGACGGCCGAGAGGGGTGTGAGCAACGACCGGCCGAGGTCGGTGAGGCTGTACTCGACCGACGTGGGCACAGTGGGAAAGACGGCGCGATTCACCAGACCGTCGTATTCGAGACCGCCCAGCGTCCGGGTCAGCATCCGCTGGCTGATGCCCTGGATGCCACGGTGCAGCTCGTTGAATCTGTAGGGCCGCCGGCCGAGCAGGACGATCACGAGGACCGTCCACTTGTCACCGATGCGACGCAGCACATCGGTGACGGGGCACTGCTCGTACTCGCCGACCGCTACCGGGGTGGGCAGGGTGGCGGCGAGCATCGAGGGAACTTCCGTGTGCGTCGCGGACATCAAACTGCCTTCTTGTTCTCTCGCGGCGTGCTCTTCATAGTAGGGGTGGTTACCGAGTGATACCACCCGTCCCCGTCCGTCCACACCGACCGAAGGACTCGCGATGACCACAGCCCGGTCCCACTCCCACAACCGGCTCAAGGTTGTCGTGGTCGCTGGCGGCACCGACGGCATGGGTCGCGCGCTCGCATCAGAGCGAGCCGCTCGCGGGGACCGCGTGTTCGCAATCGACAGCAACGCCGCCAAGGGGCAGCGGCTAGTTGCAAAATGCGGCTACGTCGGCGGGGTCGGTCGAGTTCGTCTGTGCAGATCTACGCACCGTCGCTGGAGTGCGCGCCGCGATCGCCACCGTCACCGTCACCGCCGCGGCGCCGGTCATCGACGCTCTGGCGTTGTTCGCCAACCGCCAGGCACCGCGACGCACAGAGACTCCCGACGGCCTCGAAGCGACGTTCGCCTTGTACTACCTCAGCCGCTACCTGCTCAGCCACGAGCTGGCACCGGCCCTGTCCGCGAGCGCCGCGCCGGTGATCGTCAACGTCGCCGGGGTCGGGACCATCAGGGGGCGGCTCCAGTGGGAGGACCTGCAATCTACTCGCCGTTACGGCATGGTCCGCACCCAATTGCAGGCCGCCCGCGCCAACGACCTACTCGGCGTGGCCTTCGCCGCCGAGCATGCCCAGAAGATGATCCCCTATATCCTCTATCACCCTGGGTTCACGCGCAGCGGCGATCTGTCAGTCCTGCCGGCACCGACGCGCGCCGCGATCCGCATCGCCGCACACCTGTCCGCGCGACCGATCGATGCATCCGTCGCGCTGATCCACGAATTCATCGACGCTCCGCCCACAACAGCCCTGACCGCCATTGATCGCGGCAAGCCCGTCCCACTCTCGCTGCCCACCCTCGACCCCACCGATGCGGCGCGATTGGCAGAGGTGACCGCTGCGCTGGTCGCCCATCTCGACAACACTCGCAACCCCACGCCACCGCGGGGATGAGGCCGATCGCGGCCCCGCAGCAGACGTGGGTCGAACTCGGCCTGTCGAGCGCGTAGTCCTTGTCGACACCCCCGCCTCCTCGCGGTCAGACGCTCCGGCGCCGCGTTCCGGCGGCCATCGTCAGTCGCGTCGGCGCTCATCGTTAATCTGACAGAGCGGCCGATTCGATATCCCTGCACCACAGTATGATTCGCATATCACCCGTCGAATCACATTGCCTAGCAGAGTGTTCCGATCGCATAGGCGGGCGAGGTGCCCCGTCCCGCCCGGGCGGTCGAGGCAGGCGCCGCCGACAGCGAAGAACGAGACGCGAGGTCGGATGCCGGGCCGCCCACCGCGATTCCGACGTCAACCGATCACGTGTCACGTGACGAATCGCTGGCCATGTCCTTGGTCATGGCGAAACGCGCGTGAAACATCCCTCGAGAACGGTGAAAACGGTACCCGAGACCATTCGGCGACGCCCGTGCCGAGCATGCGGTCGTAGCGAGCAGACCCTCGCGCTCGCAGGCCGAGCCGTCACCGTCGTCGCCTGGCGGCCTTCGCCGATGCGCCCCGCTTCACCGCGCGCACGACCGTGGTCTCCGGGTCGACGACACCTGCACCGCACATGACCACCTCGGGATCGACGAGCCCCGCGCGGCCGAACAGGGCTCGGTGTTCAGCGATCTCATCAGCTGCGCGAGAGCCCTTGATCGCAAGAAGCCGGCCGCCGTCCCGGAGGAGGGGCGCCGACCACGGGACGAGTTTGGGGAGGCCCGAGACCGCACGCGACGTCACGATGTCGATACCGGCGACCTCCCGTATGACCGACTTCTCCTCGGCACGGCCACGAAGCACGGTGACGGAGGGGAGGTGCTCGTCGCAGAACTCCTCGAGGAACTGCGCGCGCCGCTGCAGCGGCTCGATCAGCGTGATCGCAATCGCCGGCCGTGCGATCGCGACCGGGATCCCTGGAAGGCCGGCACCGCTGCCGATGTCGGCGAGCGACTCGTCGTCAGCGATGAGTTCGCTGAGCACGGCGCAGTTCAAGATGTGTCGCTCCCACAGTCTCGGGACCTCGCGCGGACCGATCAGACCGCGGACGACACCGTCGGTCGCCAACGCGGCGCAGTACGCCACCGCGATCGGCAGGCGATCGCCGAACACCGCGGCCGCCGCCGGTGGGGCGACTGGCACTTCGTGTTCGAGTTCCACGTGAAACCTCCGAATCACATCCATGTAGTTCACTTCGGGTCGAACAACGATGGGTCCCGGTCGTACGACCCGGGACCCATCGCATCGTGTGCCTTCCCAGGCCACGCAGACAACACGCGCTACGGCACGCCCTAAGCGTCCTTGATGACGACGACACGCCGGTTCGGCTCGACGCCCTCGCTCTCGGAGTGCACCCCTGCGATCTTCGTGACGGCATCGTGCACGATCTTGCGCTCGAACGGCGTCATCGGCTTCAGCGTCTCGCGCTCGCCGGTCTGCAGCACCCGTGCCGCCACCTCAGCGCCGAGACTCGACAGACGATCGCGTCGACCAGCGCGCCAGTTCGCGATGTCCAGCATCAGCCGGCTGCGGTTACCTGTGCTCTGCTGCACGGAGAGCCTGGTCAGCTCCTGCAGCGCATCCAGGACCTCACCACGGCGGCCCACGAGCTTGGCCAGGTCCTCGCCACCGTCGATCGCGACGATGGCTCGGTCGCCCTCGACATCGAGGTCGATGTCGCCATCGAAGTCGAGGATGTCGAGGAGCTGCTCGAGGTAGTCGGCAGCGATCTCGCCTTCCTCGACCAGCTCATCGTCCTCATCATCGTCCTCGTCCTCAGCGTCGACGCCGTCCGCCACGGCTGTCGTATCGCTCCCGCCGACCTCACTCGAGACGACCTCACTCACGACAGCCTCATCGACGCCGTCGCCGGCAGCGGCGTCGTCGACAGCCGCAGGAGCCGGCTTCTCGGCCTCGTCGACTGTCGCTTCGATGGGATCCACAGACATGCTTGACTCCTACTGCTCGATACTGCGTGTGGTTCGTGAACGCCGATCAGCGGCGACGGCCCTTGGACCTGTTCCGGTTGCCAGCCGGCTTGGCGCCGGGCTTGGGCGTGGCCGCGGGCTTGGACACGGCCTTGCCATCCGTGGGCGCGTCACCGTCGGCCCTGCCGTCACCGTCCGACGCGTCCTCGCCGGCCTTGGCAAGCGAGACGGTGACATCGTCGGCGTCGGCCGCCGCCTTACCGCGGCCGCGGACGGGCTTCGCTCCTGGCTTGGGGGCGTTCTCGGCCCGCTTCTCCTGGGCGAGGCGCTTCTTCTCCTGGTCCTCCTTGTCCAGGCGCCCGAACACGATGTGCTGCTGGCAGTAGGTCCAGATGTTCTGCGTGACCCAGTACAGCAGGATCGCGATCGGCAGGAAGATGCCGCCGACCAGCACGCCGAGTGGGAACACGTACAGCATCAGCTTGTTCATGATCGCCGTCTGCGGGTTCTCGGCCGCCACAGCGGTCTGGCGGGCGACCGACGCCCGGGCGTTCATGTGTGTCGCGATGCCGGCGATCAGCATCAGCGGGACCGACAGGACGATGATCTGCCACTTGGAGAAGTCGTACGGGCCGTGCAGCGTGGTCATGAAGGCGTCCCACTGCTTCTCCGGCTGCTGTACGTATGCAGACAGCGGCACACCGAACAGGCGTGCGTCGAGGAAGCTCTGGACGTCATGCACGGAGAACACGTAGTTGGGCGTGTTCCGGGTCTGCGCGGCGGTCATGTGTACGCCGCCGAAGAATCCGCCGGTGGTGGTCGCCATCCGGTTGAACGAGTGCAGCACGTGGTACAGCCCGATGAACACCGGCACCTGCAGCAGGGCGGGCAGACACCCGAGCAGCGGGTTGAAGCCGTGCTCCTTCTGCAGCTTCTGCATCTCGACCGCCAGCTTCTGGCGGTCCTTTCCGTACTTCTTCCGCAGCGCCTGCATCTGCGGCTGGAACTCCTGCATCTGCCGCGTCGTGCGGATCTGCTTGACGAACGGCTTGTACAGGATCGCTCGTAGTGTGCAGACCAGGAGCACCACACCGAGGGCCCACGAGATCCCGCTGTCGGCGCCGAAGATGTAGCCGAACACCTTGTGCCAGAACCACAAGATGGCGGACACGGGGTAGTAGACGTAGTCCAGGGAGATCGGGTTGAACACGGGGAGGGGTGCTCCTGTCGAGTGTCTTTAAAGGGTCTGCCTGTTGCGATCCGCTCGCACGCGGTGGTACCGCAAGGTCACGGGCGGGGATCGTCGCGGGCGGGAACCGTCGCGGACGACGTGTGCCCCCTCGAGCGTTCCGGGACGGGGTCCCATCCACCAGGATGCCAGGGCCCGCACTTCAGCAGCCGAACGGTGGCCAGATACATCCCGCGCAGCAGTCCGTGCGTGGTGAGGGCCTCGACCGCGTACTCGCTGCAGGTAGGGGTGAAGCGGCAGGTGGGCGGCCGGACCGGGGAGATCCACACGCGATACCACTGGATCAACCCGATGAGGGCACGGCGCGGTACCGCGCGTGCACCGGACAGCCCGGGGCCCGACGATGACGTGCCCTCGCCCGCCTGCTCATCACAGGGTTCGGTATCGCGCGGCTCGGCACCGCCGTGCACGTGGTCGTGCGCCATGGCGTCGGCGCTCACAGTGCGCCGAGCTTCCGCAGACCCGAACGCAGCTGCGCCGCCAACTCCGAGGAATCGGTGTCGGCGGCGGGCCGCAGCGCGCGGATCACGATCAGCGACGACGGCTCGATCTCGGCGACGACGGTGCCGGCAGCGGCCCGCAGGCGCCGCGCGACCGCGTGCCTGGTGACCGCGTTGCCGACCGCCTTCGAGACCACGAGGCCCACGCGTGGACCGCCCCAGCGCGCCGGGTCACCGACGACCGGTGCGGCCGACGCCACCGTCGGCTCGCCGCGGTGTGCGGCGGAGACGACACGGCCCGGCCCCGCCGCTGCGGTGGCCGGGTCCGGGGATCCGGGACCAAGTGCCAGATGCACCACGAGAGCAGTGCGTCCGGCACGCCGACCGCCCTTCACCGCGGCTGTGAAGTCGCGTGACGAGCTCATCCGGTAGCGGGCGGGTAGCACTGCTCTCTGGTCTGCCTTCGTATCGCTGTACGCCGGTGTCCGCTGCTGCGGCGGCGCAGGTGGATCAGGCCGACAGGTTCTCGCGGCCCTTACGGCGCCGCGAAGAGATGATCGAACGACCGGCGCGGGTGCGCATACGGAGACGGAAGCCGTGAACCCGCGCGCGGCGCCGGTTGTTCGGCTGGAACGTCCGCTTGCCCTTGGCCACGGTGACACTCCTTGCTTCATTCGGGCGGCCCTCGCCGCCCGTGGTGGACGAAAACTTGCTTGGCTACACATCAAGCTCAACTTGACAGTCGAGCGAGCCGACCTCGATCGGTGTGCGCACAGACCGACTAAGCCTACGTATCAGCCCCGACGCGGGTCAAACCGAGGCGGTGACCAGCGGTGCAACACTGGCCCGCGGTCCGCTTGCAGCGGTTTCCGACACGCCGATCCGCAGGCAGATCCCAGGAGATCCGGAGCGGATGTGCATTGCCTTGAGTGGGATCGTCTCCTCTGTTAACTTTGCTGAATGCGATTTGGGAGCACTGCCAGCGAACAGCGAGGCCGTTGCGACGCACACCGGTACCTGCCGACGATGTCGTCGCAGACCGCCTGTCGGCGGCCCCGGTAACTCCCGGATTACGCGGTCCGAGCCCGGCGTCGGACCGCTGCCGGACCCCCGCATAACCACGCCGGACCACGGCGATCGCAGTCTGCTGCGAGTCGGGTCTCGTCGGTACACCTTTGTCCACAGCTGTGGATAGACCTGTGGAGTACAGTCGTGTCCGCAGGTCGGCGGGGTGCGCACGACATGACGATTGTTGATGGACGCCGACGGTCCACGCGGTAGGACCGCGTGTGTACCGGCACGTGTCACCGGCCTTGGAGGACTGATTCGATGACTGCGGACGATCCGCTCGCTTCGACGTGGGCCGTCGTGGTCGAGGACCTCTGTGGGAACGGCGTCGAGACCGACGACGGCCCGCGGTCGCTCACGATGCAGGAGAAGGCCTGGCTCCGGCTGGTGCAGCCGCTCACGTTCACGGCCGGATTCGCGCTCGTGGCCGTGCCCTCCAAGATGATGAAGGACGCTATCGAGCGCCTCCGTGAGCCGATCACCGCCGCTCTCGCGGCGCGGCTGCTGCAGCCGATCGAACTCGGCGTCCGGATCTCGCCCGATGCGATGCCGCCCGCACCTGAGCCCCGTCCGGCGACGGTCGCTCCCGTCCCGCCGCCGGCGGCCGCTGGAGCCGGGAACATACCCCTGGCGACGAGTTCCGACGGCGACACGGTCACGTCGGCCCCTGCCTCCGCCGATATCCTCGCCGAGCGCGCGACAGCGGCGGCACCGGCACCGTCGGTGCCCGGCTGGCCGGAGCACTTCACCATGTCGGGCGGCAGCTCGACGCTCCCGACGGTGTCGGGCTCGAGCCTCAACGAGAAGTACACGTTCGACACGTTCGTGATCGGTGCCTCCAACAGGTTCGCGCACGCGGCCGCCTTCGCGGTAGCCGAGGCGCCGGCGCGGGCATACAACCCGCTGTTCATCTGGGGCGAGTCCGGGCTGGGCAAGACGCACCTGCTGCATGCGGCCGGCCACTACGCGCGGCGCCTGTTCCCGGGGATGCGGGTGAAATACGTCTCGACCGAGGAGTTCACGAACGACTTCATCAACTCCCTCAAGGACGACCGGCAGGTGCAGTTCAAGCAGCGCTACCGAGACGTCGACGTGCTCCTGGTGGACGACATCCAGTTTCTGGAGGGCAAGCTCGGCATCCAGGAGGAGTTCTTCCACACCTTCAACACGCTGCACAACGCGAACAAGCAGATCGTGGTGTCATCCGATCGTCCGCCGAAACAGCTTGCGACGCTTGAGGATCGGCTCCGCACCCGGTTCGAGTGGGGGCTGATCACGGACGTGCAGCCGCCGGAGCTCGAGATTCGCATGGCGATCCTGCTCAAGAAGGCGCAGATGGAGCGGATCAATGTGCCGAACGAGGTGCTCGAGCTGATCGCCACCCGCATCGAGCGCAACATCCGCGAGCTGGAGGGCGCGCTGATCCGGGTCACCGCCTTCGCGTCGCTGACCGGCGCCGACGTGACGTACGACCTCGCCGAGATGGTGTTGCGTGACCTGGTACCCGACACATCGAGTATCGAGATCAGCTCGGCCACAATCCTTTCGGTGGTATCCGAGTACTTCGAGACGACGATCGCCGAGCTGCGCGGCACCGGCAAGGCCCGACCGGTGACCCATGCCCGGCAGATCGCGATGTACCTGTGCCGCGAGCTGACCGACCTGTCGCTGCCGAAGATCGGCCAGATCTTCGATCGCGACCACACGACCGTCATGTACGCGGAGCGCAAGATCCGCAAGGAGATGCCGGAGCGTCGGCGCACCTACGACCAGGTGCAGGAGCTCACGACGAGGGTCAAGCGCCGCAGCCAGTGACCCGCTCCCGGGGTCACCCGTTGCACATCAGCATCCCGCCGGTCGACGAGTTGTGCGTGATCTCAGAACCGTTCTTGGTGATCGAGCACGTCGCCGGCCCCTGGAAGCCGAGGACGGTGATCGACACGAGCGGCGACGTCGTGGTGAACGACTTCGACCAGGGCAGCGTTTTCGTGCCGAACATGTCGGTGCCCGGCACACCCACCGCGACCACCTGCGCTGTTCCGGAGCCTGTCACCTGCACGGTGTAGGTGTCGCCGCCGCCGGCGGTGGGGGACGAGCCCAGGCCGGGGATGTTGGGAATCGTGATGGACGGCAGTGCTGGGCCCGGCTGGGGGGTCGGTGCTGTCGACGTCGTCTCGGGGGACCCGGTCACGGTGGGCGCCGCGGCATCGGACGAGGTCGACCTGGAACCCGTGGAGAACACCGCGACGAGTACGACGACGATGGCGATCACCAACACTCCGCAGATCACGGCGCCGGCGATGACCAGCGCACGCCGGCTGCCGCCCGGGCCCCCTCCGCCCGGCCCGGCACCATCGGGACCGAAGCCGCCCGGACCGTAGTTCCCGGGACCGCCGTAACCGTCGGTCGGGTCGTAACCCCGGTCGAAGGCCTGCGTCGGCCGGTAACTCGCCGGTCGGCCGGGAGGCGGGGGATATCCGCCGGCCTGATTTCCACCGTCCTGATTTCCACCGTCCTGCGGCTGTCCGTACTGCGCCTGTCCGTACTGGGGCTGGTCGTAGGGCCGCCCGTACTGCGGCTGCCCACCCGGGCCGTCGTAGGGCTGCCCACCCTGCCCGTACTGATCGCCCGGATGTCCCATGGTCGCTCCCGTACTGCCGCGCCTGTAGTTTCTCGCAATCTACCGCCGAGAACTGACAGCGCCCACGTCCTCGCTGCTGCGAGCGGCCGGGAAGCCACCGGAATGACGTCCGCGGGCCCTGTGCACCGCGCCGCGCGAAGCAGTGGACAACCTGGGGACCGACTATCCACAGGTGTGCGGATCCAGGATCGGTCAACAATCACATGGATGTAGTTCCACAGGCACTCGCCGAACGCTCCCCATGCCGACACGCGTCGGACGCAGGAACTTCACCGGATGTCCACAGATCGCACAGTGCTTATTACTACCGTCTTTTGTTCTTCAGATACTTCTTTTCAAAACAGCCGTGTGTATCCTCGAGCCGCCCGGGCCGCACCTGAATCACCTGAACGGACGCTCGAACCGACGTGCCGTGGCACGAGGCCCGATACCAGCCGGCGGACCGCCTCCACGTAGCCTGTAGTCCACGACTGTCCGCCCGCAGGACACCACCGATTGCGAAAGGCACCGACGGTATGAAGTTTCGCGTCCCACACGAGGAGTTTGCGGAATCGGTCGCGTGGGTGGCACGCAGCCTGCCGTCTCGCCCGCCGGTGCCGGTCCTCGGCGGCGTGCTGCTGACCGCGGACGACACGGGCCTGACGGTGTCGGGCTTCGACTACGAGGTGTCGGCGCAGGTCCGAGTGGGTGCGGAGGTGGCCGACGACGGCCAGGTGCTGGTCTCGGGCAGGCTGCTCGCGGACATCACCAAGTCGCTGCCCAACAAACCCGTGGACGTGGAACTCGACTCGACCCGCGTCGCGATCACCTGCGGCAGCGCGAAGTTCTCGTTGCCGACGATGCCGGTCGAGGACTACCCGCAGCTGCCCGAGCTGCCCACGCAGACCGGAGCGATCGAGCGGTCGACGTTCGCCGAGGCGATCGCGCAGGTCGCCGTCGCGGCGGGGCGGGACGACACGCTGCCGATGCTGACGGGTATCCGCGTGGAGATCGAGGGCGACACCGTGGTCCTGGCCGCGACCGACCGGTTCCGCCTCGCGGTCCGGGAGTTCACCTGGGCGCCCGAGAATCGGGACGTCAAAGCCGCGGTGCTGGTGCCCGCCAAGACCCTGTCCGACGCCGCGAAGACGTTCGCCACCGATGCGGAGGTCGGTGTCGCGCTGGGCGCCGGCTCGGCGATCGGCGCCGATGGGCTGCTCGGCATCGTCGGCACCGACCGGCGCACCACGACCCGGCTGCTCGACGCCGACTTCCCGAAGTTCCGGCAGCTGCTGCCCGCTGCGCACACGGCCCTCGCGACGATGGAGATCGCGCCGCTGCTCGAGGCGATCAAGCGCGTCGCGCTGGTCGCCGACCGCGGAGCGCAGGTCCGGATGGAGTTCTCTGAGGGCAGCCTCACCCTGTCGGCGGGTGGGGACGACGCCGGAAAAGCGGAGGAACAGCTCGAGGCGGACTTCCGCGGCGAACCGTTGACGATCGCCTTCAATCCCGGGTATCTGCAGGACGGGCTCGCCGCCATCCACACGGAGTCGGTGACATTCGGCTTCACCACACCCAGTCGGCCAGCGGTGCTGCGGCCGACCGTGGAGAATGGGTTCGAGCCGGACGACTCGGGGGCGTTTCCCGCACCTAACAGCGCGTACACGTACCTGCTGATGCCCGTGCGTCTTCCCGGCTGACCGGCCCCGTTCGGGGGCCGGGCCATACCGGCACGACGGGGTGCCCCGGCACTCCGGCCACCAGGCATGACGAAAGGGCTGGACACATGCAGTTGGGTCTGATCGGACTCGGCAAGATGGGCAACAACATGCGCGACCGCATCCGCGCGGCCGGGCACGAGGTGATCGGCTACGACCCCCGCCCGGAGGTGACGGATGTCCCGTCGCTCGAGGCGCTCGCCGAGCGGCTGGAGGCGCCTCGGGTGGTGTGGATCATGGTCCCCGCCGGCGAGCCGACGCGGGAGACCGTGCATACGCTGGCCGGCGTCCTCTCGCCCGGCGATCTGGTGATCGACGGTGGCAACTCCAAGTACACCGACGACCGGCCCAACGCGGACCTGCTCGCGAAGAAGGGGATCGGCTACCTGGATTGCGGTGTGTCCGGCGGCATCTGGGGTAAGGAGAACGGTTACGGCCTGATGGTCGGCGGCTCCACGGAGAACGTCGAGAAGGCCCTGCCGATCTTCGATGCGCTGCGTCCTGAGGGGCCTCGTGAGGACGGCTTCGCGCACTCCGGTCCCGTGGGCGCCGGGCACTACGCCAAGATGATCCACAACGGCATCGAGTACGGCCTGATGCACGCGTACGCCGAGGGCTACGAGATCCTCGAGGCCGAGCCGCTGATCGAGAACGTCACCGAGACCATCCGTGCCTGGACCAAGGGCACAGTGGTGCGTTCGTGGCTCCTGGACCTACTGGTCAAGGCCCTCGAGGAGGATCCGGGCCTGAAGGACATCACCGGCTACACCGAGGACTCGGGCGAGGGCCGGTGGACCGTCGAGGAGGCCATCAGCCACTCTGTGCCCACCCCCGTGATCGCCGCCGCGTTGTTCGCCCGGTTCGCGAGCCGCCAGGACGACTCGCCCGCGATGAAGGCCGTTTCCGCCCTGCGCAACCAGTTCGGCGGCCACGCCGTGAAGAAGGTCGACTAGCGGCCCTCGGAGCCACGGAGGATGTTCGGCCGAGTTGTTCGTTAAACGCCTGAAACTGCACGACTTCCGGTCCTGGGAGGACGTCGACGTCCACCTGGGGCCGGGAGTCCGTGTATTCGTCGGACGCAACGGCTTCGGCAAGACCAACCTGCTCGAGGCCCTAGGCTACATCGCCACGCTGAGCTCGCACCGCGTGTCCACCGATCAGCCGCTCATCCGAGTGGGCTGCGACGGTGCCTCCGTGCTCGCGACCGTCGTCAACGCGGGCCGCGAGCTGACGGCCGAGATCGACATCGTGGCCGGCCGTGCGAACCGTGCCCGCATCAACACCGCACCCTGCCGGCGCCCACGGGAGCTGCTCGGCATCCTGCAGTCGGTGCTGTTCGCCCCCGAGGACCTCGCCTTGGTGCGCGGCGAGCCGGGCGGGCGACGGCGGTTCCTCGACGATCTCGCGATCCTGCGGACGCCGCGGATCGCCGCAGAGAAGGCGGACTACGAGCGTGTGCTGCGGCAGCGGACAGCCCTGCTCAAGTCCGCGGGCGGGGTGACCCGACGCGGCGGCGGCGACGCTGCGACCGTGCTCTCCACACTCGACGTGTGGGACGCGCAGCTCGCCCACTTCGGAGCTGAGATCCTCACTGCGCGAATAGGACTCGTCGAGGAACTGCGTCCTCACCTCACGGCGGCGTATGCCGTTCTCGCGCCCGGGTCCCGCGTGGCGGAGATCCGGTACCGCGACACCCTCAGCGCGCCGGTCGGCGGGTCCGAGCTGACGGTGGCCGCCCTCGAGCAGCGGCTGCTCACCGATCTGCAGGCGGCGCGGCAGAAGGAGATCGACCGGGGGGTGTGCCTCGTCGGCCCGCACCGCGACGACCTCGAGCTGATGCTGGGCAACGAGCCGGCGAAGGGATTCGCGTCGCACGGCGAGTCGTGGTCGCTCGCGCTGGCGCTGCGGCTCGCGTCGCTCGAGCTGTTGCGCGCCGACGGTGGCGAACCGGTCCTGCTGCTCGACGACGTGTTCGCCGAGCTGGACGCGAAGCGCCGCGCCGCGCTCGCCACCGTCGCCGCCGATACCGAGCAGGTGATCATCACCGCCGCGGTGCCGGAGGATCTGCCACCCGAGCTGGTGGCTCGGCGGTACGAGGTCACCGTCGACGGCGCGCCGGAGGCGCGTACGTCGCGCCTCGTCGCCGACTCCCCCGACGGCACCGACCCCGGTGACCAGGGCGGCCCGGCCGGCCGGCCGGTGAACGTAGGCTCGGGGCCGGACGCGCGTGAGGAGGCTGCACATGACTGACGAGGCGCCGCACGGCTCGGATATCGCGCGCCGTGCCCTCGAGGAGGCCCGCGCGGCGGCGAAGGCGGCTGGAAAGCAGGTCGGGCGCGGGATGGCCTCACCGATGACGGGCGGGGTGCGTCGGCTCCGATCGGGTTCCCGCAAGTGGTCGGGACCCGGCCCGGACAACCGGGACCCGCAGCGCTTCGGCACGCTGATCACCGGCATCGCCAAGGCGCGAGGCTGGGACACCAAGGTCGGCGAGGGCACCGTCCTCGGCTGTTGGGACAGCGTGGTGGGACCCGATGTGGCTGAGCACGCACATGCCACCGGTCTGCGGGAGAAGACCCTCTACGTGTCGGCGGAGTCCACTGCCTGGGCCACCCAGCTGCGGTTGATGCAGGCCCAGCTGCTGGCGAAGATCAATGCTGCCGTGGGGCAGGGCGTGGTGACGCGACTGCAGATCACCGGTCCGGCCGCGCCGAGTTGGCGGAAGGGCGAACGGCACGTGCCGGGTCGCGGCCCGAGGGATACGTACGGGTGACGCCTGCGTGCGGTGGTGCGTGCGTGGTCCGGCGCGAAGGCGAGCCCGAGGGATACGTACGGGTGACGCGGGTAATGCCGGTCTATGGGCCTGATTCGATCTGAGAGTCACCACGCTCCCATGGCGGCCTGCCGCTGACCCCGGCCCGGAGAAAATCGATCTGGAGCCCCTTCAGGGGCGTGCCAGACGCCCTCTCGCGGTCATTACAGGTAACATGGGGCGGTAACGGGCCGCCGACGATCCGACGGTGGCCGTGACCCTCCGGGTGCGCGGGGCTGCAACATGCGGCCGCGCACCGGAACCGATGAAGGAGTGCCGAACACATCGTGGCTGTGCAGAAGAAGTCCGATTCCAAGAGCACCTACGGCGCCGACTCCATCAAGCAGCTCGAGGGGCTCGAGGCGGTCCGCAAGCGGCCCGGCATGTACATCGGTACCACCGGCCCGCGAGGTCTGCACCACCTTATCTGGGAGGTCGTCGACAACTCGGTCGACGAGGCGATGGCCGGGTACGCGACCCGGGTGGACGTGACACTGCTCGACGACGGCGGTGTGCAGGTGGTCGACGACGGTCGCGGCATCCCGGTCGGCATGCACGCCAAGGGCATCCCCACGGTGCAGCTGGTGCTGACATCGCTGCACGCCGGCGGCAAGTTCGACTCCGACTCGTACGCCGTCTCCGGCGGCCTGCACGGAGTGGGCATCTCCGTGGTCAACGCGCTGTCGCGCCGCGTCGAGGTCGAGATCGACGTCGACGGCTTCCACTGGGAGCAGGACTACCACTGGGACGACCGCAAGAACGACGCGGTCGCCTCCGAGCTGCGCAAGGGCGATCCCGCGGACCGGACCGGTACGACCGTGCGATTCTGGGCCGACGAGCGCGTCTTCAAGGAGGGCACGCGGTACGACTTCGACACCGTCTCCCGCCGCCTGCAGGAGATGGCCTTCCTCAACAAGGGTCTGACCATCACGCTCACCGACGAGCGTGCCGCGGTCGTGGAGGTCGTGGACGAGGACGCCGCGGAAGAGGCCAAGTCGGCGCACGAAGAGGCCGTGGAGGCGCGCACCGAGGCGAAGCCGCGCAAGCGTGAGCGGGTCTTCCACTACCCCGACGGGCTCGTCGACTACGTCAAGCACATCAACGCGCGCACGGCCAAGCTGCCGATCCACAACTCGATCATCGCGTTCGAGGGCAAGGAGCCCGGCCACGAGCTCGAGGTGGCGATGCAGTGGAACGCCGGCTTCGCCGAGTCGGTCCACACCTTCGCGAACACCATCAACACCCACGAGGGCGGCACCCACGAGGAGGGCTTCCGCGCGGCCCTGACCACCGTCGTCAAGGCGTACGCCAAGGACAAGAAGCTGGTCAAGGAGAAGGACGGCGAGCTGACCGGCGACGACATCCGCGAGGGTCTGGCCGCCGTCATCTCGGTCAAGGTCGCGGAGCCGCAGTTCGAAGGGCAGACGAAGACCAAGCTCGGCAACACCGAGGTCAAGAGCTTCGTCCAGCGCATCACACGGGAGCAGATCTCCCACTGGTTCGAGTCGAATCCCGCGGACGCCAAGGTGATCGTGCAGAAGGCCGCCGCGTCGGCGCAGGCGCGCATCGCGGCCCGCAAGGCCCGCGAGCTGGTGCGCCGCAAGTCGGCCACCGACATCGGCGGCCTGCCCGGCAAGCTCGCCGATTGCCGCAGCAACGATCCGTCCAAGTGCGAGGTGTACATCGTCGAGGGCGACTCGGCCGGTGGCTCCGCCAAGTCGGGCCGCGACTCGATGTACCAGGCGATCCTGCCCATCCGCGGCAAGATCATCAACGTCGAGAAGGCGCGCATCGACAAGGTCCTCAAGAACACCGAGGTCCAGTCGATCATCACCGCGTTCGGCACAGGCATCCACGACGAGTTCGACATCGCCAAGCTGCGGTACCACAAGATCGTGCTGATGGCCGACGCCGACGTCGACGGGCAGCACATCGCGACGCTGCTGCTCACCCTGCTGTTCCGGTTCATGCGTCCGCTGGTCGAGCACGGCCACGTGTACCTCGCGCAGCCGCCGCTGTACAAGCTCAAGTGGCAGAAGAGCGCACCCGAGTTCGCCTACAGTGACCGGGAGCGCGACGTGCTGCTCGAAGCGGGTCTCGCGGCCGGCCGGAAGATCAATAAGGACGACGGCATCCAGCGGTACAAGGGCCTCGGCGAGATGAACGCGAAGGAGCTGTGGGAGACCACGATGGACCCCGCCGTGCGCGTGCTCAAGCTGGTGACCCTCGACGACGCCGCGGCCGCCGACGAGTTGTTCTCGATTCTGATGGGCGAGGACGTCGTGGCCAGGCGGTCGTTCATCGCGCGCAACGCCAAGGACGTGCGCTTCCTCGACGTGTGACCTGCCCGGCCCCGCCGAACCTCCTCGACGCCTGAAGGATCTGAACAACCATGACTGACACCACCCTGCCTCCCGAGACCGGCGGCGGCGACCGGATCGAGCCGGTCGACATCCAGCAGGAGATGCAGCGCAGCTACATCGACTACGCGATGAGCGTGATCGTCGGCCGCGCGCTCCCCGAGGTGCGGGACGGGCTCAAGCCCGTGCAGCGACGGATCCTCTACGCGTCGTACGACGCGGGCTACCGTCCGGACCGCAGCTACGTCAAGTCCGCGAAGCCCGTGGCCGAGACGATGGGCAACTACCACCCGCACGGCGACACCGCGATCTACGACGCCCTCGTCCGGCTCGCGCAGCCGTGGTCGATGCGGTACCCGCTGATCGACGGACAGGGCAACTTCGGCTCACGCGGCAACGACGGGCCCGCTGCCATGCGCTACACCGAGGCGCGTCTCACGCCGCTGGCGATGGAGATGCTGCGCGAGATCGACGAGGAGACCGTCGACTTCATCCCTAACTACGACGGCAAGACGCTCGAGCCCACGGTCCTGCCGTCGCGCGTGCCGAACCTGCTGATCAACGGGTCGGGCGGCATCGCGGTGGGTATGGCGACCAACATCCCGCCGCACAACTTGGGCGAGGTCGCCGCCGCGGTCATGTGGTGCCTGGACAACTACGAGGCCGACCAGGAGGAGACTCTCGCCGCGTGTATGGAGCGGGTCAAGGGACCGGACTTCCCGACCCACGCCCTGATCGTCGGCAGTCAGGGCATCCACGACGCGTACACCACGGGCCGTGGCTCGATCCGGACGCGGGGCGTCGTCTCGATCGAGGAGGAGGCCAAGGGTGCCACCACGATCGTCATCACCGAGCTGCCCTACCAGGTCAACCCGGACAACCTGATCCAATCGATCGCCGAGCAGGTGCGCGACGGCAAGATCGCCGGGATCAGCAAGATCGAGGACCAGAGCTCCGACCGGGCCGGCATGCGGATCGTCGTCACGCTCAAGCGCGACGCCGTCGCCAAGGTCGTGCTGAACAACCTGTACAAGCACAGCCAGCTACAGACCAGCTTCGGCGCCAACATGCTGTCGATCGTCGACGGTGTCCCGCGCACGCTGCGGCTCGACCAGATGATCCGGCTGTATGTGGCCCATCAGCTGGACGTCATCGTCCGGCGTACCCGGTACCGCCTGCGCAAGGCCGAGGAGCGCGCCCACATCCTGCGCGGCCTGGTCAAGGCGCTCGACGCCCTCGACGAGGTGATCGCCCTCATCCGGCGGTCGCAGACCACCGAGATCGCGCGCACGGGCCTGATGGAGCTGCTCGACGTCGACGAGATCCAGGCGACCGCGATCCTCGACATGCAGCTGCGCCGCCTCGCGGCCCTCGAGCGGCAGAAGATCGTCGATCAGCTGGCCGAGATCGAGCTCGAGATCGCCGATCTCAAGGACATCCTCGAGAAGCCCGAGCGGCAGCGCGCGATCGTGCGCGACGAGCTCACCGAGATCGTCGAGAAGTTCGGTGACGATCGGCGCACGCGCATCATCCCGGCCGACGGTGACGTGACCGACGAGGACCTGATCGCCCGCGAGGACGTGGTGGTCACCATCACGCAGACCGGCTATGCCAAGCGCACCAAGACGGACCTGTACCGCAGCCAGAAGCGCGGCGGCAAGGGGGTCAAGGGCGCCGAACTCAAGCAGGACGACATCGTCGAGCACTTCTTCGTGTGCTCGACCCATGACTGGATCCTGTTCTTCACCACCAAGGGCCGCGTCTACCGCGCGAAAGCCTACGAGCTCCCCGAGGCCGGCCGCACCGCCCGCGGCCAGCACGTCGCGAACCTCCTGGCCTTCCAGCCCGAGGAGAAGATCGCGCAGGTGATCCAGATCAAGTCGTACGAGGACGCGCCCTACCTCATCCTCGCGACACGCGCGGGCCTCGTGAAGAAATCGCGGCTCGTGGATTTCGACTCGAACCGCAGCGGCGGCATCGTGGCGATCAACCTGCGCGACGACGACGAGCTGGTCGGTGCCGTGCTCGGTTCGGCCGAGGACGACCTATTGCTGGTCAGCAAGAACGCGCAGTCGATCAGGTTCGCCGCGACCGACGAGGCACTGCGGCCGATGGGCCGCGCCACCTCCGGCGTGCAGGGCATGCGATTCAACGGCGAGGACGAGCTGTTGGCCCTGAACGTGGTGGTCGAGGGTACTTATCTGCTGGTCGCCACGTCCGGTGGTTACGCCAAGCGGACGGCCATGGACGACTACCCGGTGCAGGGTCGTGGTGGCAAGGGCGTGCTGACCATCCAGTTCGACGTGCGCCGGGGAAACCTCGTCGGAGCGCTTATCGTGGACGACGAGACCGAACTGTACGCCATCACGTCCGAGGGCGGGGTGATCCGGACGGCGGCCCGGCAGGTACGCAAGGCCGGGCGTCAGACGAAGGGCGTCCGACTCATGAACCTCGGCGAAGGCACTACGCTTTTGGCGATCGCACGTAACGCCGACGAGGGTGACACCGACCCGGCGCAGGACGACGCGGCTCAGCAGGGCGGCGAGTAGAGGAGCTACACGTGAGCACACCCGGCACCGGTGGACAGGGCGCCCAGAGCGGACCGGCGAACCGGTCGACCGAGATCATCCCGCCCGTAGGGTCAGGATCCTCGGGAGGCAGGCCCGTTCCGCCGGGTGGCGTCCCGGTGTCGCCCGACGGTGCCCCTCGGGTACCGCGCCGCGATACGCCGGTGGGGCGCGCTGTCGACGCGAAGACGTCCAGCGTCGAGCGCGACGACGTGCCGCGCGACCTGCCGGATCTCGACAAGATCCACCACGTGACGGCGCAGGCACCGTCGGCGGCCGGGCGAGTGGGCGTGACTTCCGGTCCCGACGGTGCCGGTAGGGTCCCGACGGCCGTCGGCCCCGCCGTGGTGGGCGTGGACGCGCCAGGCGTGTCCCCGTCGGGAACCCCGACGCGCGCCGCCGCCGAACGGGTCGCCCCCGGCACGCTGCGCGCCTCGATGCAGCTGCGCCACATCGACCCCTGGACCACCTTCAAGCTGTCGCTGGTGGTGTCCGTGGTGCTGTTCTTCGTGTGGATGATCGCCGTGGGTGCGCTCTACATCGTGCTCGACGGCATGGGTGTGTGGGCACGCCTGAACAACAGCTTCTCGACGCTGGTGAACGACCAGACCGGTGCGAGCCTGGTGTCCTCGGGTGATGTGTTCGGCTGGGCGGCTCTGGTGGGTATCGCGTACGTCGTTCTGTTCACCGCGTTGTGCACCGTGGGCGCCTTCATCTACAACCTCTGTTCCGAACTCGTGGGCGGCGTCGAGGTCACGCTCGCCGACCGCGACTAGGGACCTGAACAGGCGTTTTGTTGCTTTGCGGGACCGTGGGGTAATGTTCCCTCTCGGTTCGAGGGCCTATAGCTCAGGCGGTTAGAGCGCTTCGCTGATAACGAAGAGGTCGGAGGTTCAAGTCCTCCTAGGCCCACCCTCACCCCTCCCGGGGCCTTAGCTCAGTTGGTAGAGCGCCGCCTTTGCAAGGCGGATGTCAGGGGTTCGAATCCCCTAGGCTCCACAAGAATCAGTGCAGCTCAGAGCCGGTATCCGGGCAGTCGGGTACCGGCTTCATCTATCCCGTGCCCACATCGTGCCCACACTCCACTGTGAGCATCGCATCCAGCGCCCCCGTCAGAGCGTCCGTGTCCGCCGGGTACAGGTGCCCGTATCGGTCCAGGGTGATCGACGCGCGGGCGTGCCCCAGCATCGCCGATACGGCCTTGATGTTCGCGCCCTGGGCGATCCAGCGACGCCGCGGTGTGCCGCAGCTCGTGCGGATGCAGGTCGTACTCGATGCCCACGGTCTTCTTCCCGTCCTCGACCTTCTCGACCTCGACGGGGAACAGCTTCGCCTTCGTCACAGCCGGGTCGAACACCCGCGTCCGCCAGTTGCCGTGCCGGATGAAGCCGCCCTCGGGTGCCGGAAACACCAGCTGCTCCGGGTCCAGGGCGCGGGGGGATCATCGCCGCGATGGTCGTCGGCAGGGGCACCACACGGCGCTTCCGGTTCTTCGGCGGACCACCACGTGCTTGTTGTCCACCACGGTCACGGACCGAACGACGTGGATCAGTCCACCGCGGCGGTCCAGGTTCTTGTGCTGCAAGCCGATCAGCTCGCCGATCCTCAGCCCGCACACCCCGAGCACCCATATCGCGGGTGCGTCAGTCCCGGCCGCCTCGGCAAGGGCACGCAGCTCCACCAACGTCAGGAACCGCATCTCGGCCGTGGTGATGGGCGGCAGCTTCACCTTGAGGGCCGGGTTGCTCGCGAGCCTGCCGTCCTCGACCGCCTGCCCGAGAATCCGGCGCAGCACCCCGACGTTCTTATGCACCGTCTCGGCTGGGACATCGGCGTCGACCTGCTCACCGATCCATTTGCGGATCAACGGCCTAGTGACCTTGCTCAGCGGTAGGTGCCCGAACCTGGCCGTGACGGTCCCCTCGGCGATGCTCCTGTATCGGCTGTACGTCGACGGCGCCAGGTGATGCTGATCCGCCAGCCAAGCGTCGGTAGCGTCACGGAGGGGCAGCTTTCCCGCGGCGGGTGCCACGTACGCGCCGGTGAGCTTCTGGACCTCGACGGTACTTGCTAATGGTCGCCATGGTCCGCGCCTCCCGGGATGAGCCCGCGCTGGCGTAGAGCATGCTGCGCTGCCAGCACGTCCTCCTGCGTGATCGGCTTTCCCGGCTCGTGTGCCTCATATGCAGCGGCCAGTTCAGCCTTAATTTCCCGTGTGATGCGGCCCCGCTTCTGCGCGTTGGCGTCGTCGCCGGCGCGGGCATCGCGCTCCGCGGTGAACGATCTACGCCAGAGCTTCTCCGACCAGGCCGCGAACACCGGTGGCGGCATGTCCATCGACCGGGCGATGCGTCGATCCGCCTCGGTGAGTGCAGCGAGGGCCGCCAGCTTCTCCGTCAACGCCTGGCCCGGCGGGCCGTGCTGGGCCAGCAACGACAGATCTGACTCCTCGATCCGGTCGAGCATCACATCGGCGCCGCGAATGACGCTGGCCTGTATGACCTCACCGGGATCGACGTCGGCCAGGATCGCCAGCAGCGCATCAGAATCCAGATCGAAATGCTTTGCGACAAAACGCCGAGGGCGGATCATCTAGGCGCGCGGGTTCCGTACGGGTCTGGGGATTTCGCGGAGGGTCGGCTTAGCACACTGCGCTGGCATGTCAAGTCGCTCTTGCGGCCTTGCTGTTCGAACATCCAAGGGTGTCATCGTTACGCACGGGCCGCCGGTGTTCAAACAACGGAAGGACGGCACCATCATGATCGATGGGGAGCCGTGGTTCGTCGCCTCGGACGCCTGCCGGATGCTCACCCCTCACGAACCCGACGATGGCGCTGCACATGGTCGACACTGACGACCAGAAGCGTATCCCCAGGTCAGATACCCTAAACTTCCCTGAGCTGTGGCGCCGAAAGTCCAGATGCTCACCATTGTCAACGAGTCGGGGATGTACGCGCTGATCTTCCAGAGTCGGAAGGATCAGGCACGTTAGGTCCGCCGCTGGATCACCGGAACCGTCCTCCCTGAGATCCGCACGACGGGCAGATTCAACGGCGGCGCGAACGACAGCGCCGCGTGCAGGTCGGTGGGGATCGCGGTGCCGGGCTGGGCTCGCCGGTACCGGCTGACCGTCGATGACCGCCTGATTGACGGCGCCGAGTAGCCCTCAGACAGTGGGCACCGGAGTAGAGTGCGGCCCGTGAAGTGCTGGGACGTGATCGCCGAACTGGAGAAGTATGGCGTTGCCCTGCCCGACGATGATCCGGCGCTCATGGATGGACTACTGGCATTTGAGGCAACCGTGTGGCTTGCTGTGCAGCGGAAAGTGTCCTTGCCGGGCGGCCTGCTGGATGAGCTGGATTCGCTCGCGCAGCGACTACAGCGGCCCGGCACCCGAATGATGGAGCGAACCTTCAAGAACATCACTGCGCTGCGCGACATCGCGCGGCGCGCCCCCGCCGCCTAACTTACGTGAGCCCGACTGGCTCGACTGTGACAAGAAGATGCTGGTCAGAGGCTTTGGTTCCAGTTGGTACAGCCGGAAGCTTCTAGGATCGCAGCCGTGATCGACCGAAGAATCGACGATGTGTACCGGGCGTACACCCGCGAGCTGGACGCCGCGCAGGCCGAGTTCCTGGCGGCGCATCCGCACCTGTCGGTCGCGGAAGACGACGACACTCCGTGGACGGACGCAGAGAAGGACGCCCTGATGGCGGAGCTGAATCCGATCTACGCGCGCCGCAGTGCTGCGTTGAAGGCCGTGCTGGCTGCGATCGCCGCCGAACAGCAATAGCCGACTGCCTGCCAGCGCAGACGTCGGCGCTAGCATGGGTCCATGAGGTGCGACCAGGCGGTTGACGCACTCGCCAGTGCCGGCGTGGTGCTCACCCCCTATGTCGCCGACTACTGCGGCGGCGCGCCCGAGGTGGCCTTCACCGATGCCTTGGCGCTCGCTGATGATCAGCAGATCGTGCTGGCCGGGGAGTTGGTCGCAGAGCTACGCATGATCGCCGATCGTCTGTACGGACGGTTCGATGCCGCGGTGGTTGCGCCGATCTACGAGGCATTGGACAGGATCGACCGCCGCGCGCAAGCTCACAGCGCAGTCGCCTAGAGCCGCTTTGATTCGCTCAGCGCTCTCCAGCATGTCCTGGACGCTGTGATCGCGAATCCCTCACGGCTAGGGTGGTGACATGGATTGCGTCGACGCCGTATTGGCCTTGTCTGCTGCGGGTGTGCAGCTAACGGGGCCGGTCGCAAGTATGCGCGACGGGTCCCCGTACCTGGCATTCTGCGACGCCATCATGCTCGCTGACGTCCAAGCGATAGCGCTTCCACACACACTCGTCAAGGGCATCTCGGTCCTGTTCGGCAATGCGTTCACTAGGCACGCTCCAGATCGGCTGTTGGCCGAGGCCTTTGAGCGTGTTCAGAACCGCGCCGCTCCGGCGCACGTCGCCTAGAACCGCTCGAATCGATGGTCTCGGGAACCGATCGGCTCGCCCCTGCGTCTAATGGGTATGGAGCCGGACGAGCTGGACGCCACCCTCGCCACGTACGCCGACTGGCACCACGACCGCGTGGCCGCACTGACGGTGCCGATACCGGAGGCGGTCGGCAGCCGGCTTCGGGCCGCGATCGTTGAACTGCCCGAAGCGGTGCGTCTACCAAGCCGTGCGGTCCAGGCGCTCGCCGAGGCTGGTCACCGCGCGAACTGACACACTCTGCGTGTGTGCACTCCGGTCCAGGTCGACATCACCACCCACGCCGGCAGCTTCGCGTCACCGTGGCTGCCGTCCCTCAGCTCCCTGGCCGTCTCATTGGTGGCGCTCTTCGGGGTGTTCCTCACGATCCGTGCGGCAGACTGTCGAGCCAAGGCGGATCGCAGGGCGAACCGAGAACAGGACTTCCTCACCTGGAAGAGGGACACGCTGCTGAGGCTGGCCGCCGAGGTATCGGGATCCGCTGTCCGGGCTGGCGACGCACTCAAGCGAGTGCACAAGGCTGCGACCGACGATTCAGCAGCCGTGGAGTATCGCAAGGTCGAGCAGCTCAGCGAGGACATCGGAGCGGCCAACTCCCGACTCGGGGTCATCGGCGAGCGTGACCTCGCAAAGCGCTGCATCGCGATCAGGCTCAGATTGGACGCACTCACGCTCGAAGCTGTCCGCGGATTGGGTGCCGACGAGCTTGAGGCCCACGTGCAGGCGATCAAGTCGATGCGAGGCAGCTTCGACCACGACGCCGAGCGCTCGATCCGGGCTGCCGCCGAGCCTGACGACACGCGCCCCGCCCGGTAGCCCGAGCGAGGCGCCGGGCGCGATCGCCGTTTCCGGCGGCAGTGCATCCGACGAGGGCGACAGAAGCCACGAGCATGAACGCTCCGTGCCTCATCGCCTCAACTCGGTACGACGTTCGTGCCCACACTTGCCGCTGATTCCACGTGATCGACCTGAGTTACAGTGATGTGTTTTGGCAGCTCAGAGCGGGTGCAAGCTTCTGACCAGGGGGTCGGATGGCCTGTGCAAGGCGGATGTCAGGAGTTCGATGGTTATCTCCAGCTGACAGGGCCGGTAAGGGGTTGACCAGCACGGATACTCTGGTGGACATGTCCGCCACGAGGTCGTAGTTTGGCGGTGGGACGGTGCCCAGCAGTGGGTGCAGGACCACACACGGGGGCTTAGCTCAGTTGGTAGAGCATCGCCTTTGCAAGGCGAGGGTCAGGGGTTCGAATCCCCTAGCCTCCACAGTGTGATGAGTCGCGACATGTGTCACACATGAGTCGCGACATGGGTCACGAGGAAGCCCCCGGCCATCGGCCGGGGGCTTTCTGTGTGTTGCGCCAGTAGGTCCTCGCGGAGCGAACAACCGAGTCCTCGCGCGGGTTGTATCCGACAGCATCTTCGACGAGATCACAGCTAACACCGTTCTCCACTCTCATTCCCGACCAGCGTCTGCGAGCCCTTCCCTGTGGACACCAGTGGATATCGACTGCGGCTCATTTGCGTTCGAGCTGAGATGGGGTAATGTAAGCGGCGCATACATCACCCCAAGGAGGAAGCTGATGCAGACAATATTGGGTGCAAACGGGCAGATAGGCGAGGAGTTGGCTCGCTACCTTCACAACACGGTCACTCACGACATCCGCCTGGTCGGGCGGAGGCCAAGTGCAGTGAATAAGACGGACGAACTCTTCAGCGCTGATCTCACCGACGCCGAGGCGACCGACCGCGCCGTCGCGGGCAGCGAGATCGTCTACCTGACGGTCGGCCTGCCGATGGACTCGGCGATGTGGGAGGAGCGTTTCCCGGTGATGATGGAAAACACGATCGCCGCCGTCCGCAACCACGACGCGAAGCTGGTCTTCTTCGACAACACCTACATGTACCCGCAGACGGCGGCCCCACAGGTCGAGGGCAAGACCCCCTTCGAGCCGCGCGGCCGCAAGGCGGCCGTCCGTGCGCGGATCGCGACCCGGCTGCAGGAGGAGATGGATGCCGGCCGCGTCGAGGCCGTGATCGTGCGCGCCCCCGAGTTCTACGGACCGGGCAAGACCCAGGGCCTGACCAACACCACCGTCTTCAACCGGATCAAGAAGGGCGAGCGGCCCCTGGTCCCCGTCAGCGCAGACACCCAGCGCAGCCTGATCTGGACGCCCGACGCCAGCCGCGCGATGGGCCTGATCGGCAACACCCCCGACGCCTACGGCCAGACCTGGCATCTGCCGATCGACCAGGACCGACTTACCTATCGTGAGATGATCGCGATCGCCTCCGAGGTCACCGGTCGGAAGATCCGCTTCAGCACGATCCCGCTCGCGGTCTTCACGCTCGCCGGGCTGTTCAACGCCCCGGCCAAGGAAGCGTCGGAGCTCATGCCGCGCTACGGCGTGGACAATATCTTCGACACGTCGAAGTTTGCCGCTCACTTTCCCGAGTTCGAGACGACCAACTATCGCGACGGGATCAGTCAGCTCCTCTCGCCTTAGCTCAGCTCAGAAGGGGTGCTTCGCCCGACGGATTGCATTGGGAACGTGTCCAGATCGGGGACATCTTCGCCTCGTCGGGGTGAGCTTGGTTAAAGGGCACCTGCCGGGAGCGATGACCGTCGTTGACCGTCGGCGCCGCCAGCTCATCCGGGGTCCAGTACTCAGGCGATCGTTGGCCTCCGCCTCCGCGGGTGACACCGTGGTTGTCACCTATCCGTGCAGCAATCCCAACTGCGCAGCGAAGTAGCTATCGGCAACCGTGTCCATCCTGCGCGTGAGCGCTGTCACCGCACGGGGTGACGAGACAGCGTGGCGCCGACCAAGCCGTCAACAACACTGTGCAGGACGTCGGGCGGATCCTGCGCCTCGATGCTGGCGAGGAAGCCGGAGAGCTCGATCAGAACGACCCCGTGGACCGAGGCCCAGATCTGTACCGCGAGGTCGAAGGCGTCCGGACGGTCGTCGGGCGGGGCGGTGTCGACCACCCGGCGGACCGCCCGGAGGTGCACGCCGAAGGCCGGCGAGCCCTGCAGGAGCTCGGGGCCGTTGCGCACGTAGCCGCCGACCGGCCCCACGGCGTACATCACCCGGTACAGGTGCGGATGCGCCAGCGCGAACGCCCGGTACTGCTCTGAGACTCGGTGAAGATCGGCGACGGGGTCGTTGGTGCTCGGGATCGCGGCGAGCGCGTCGTTCAGCAGGCCGAAGCCGTAGTCGACGATGCTGGCGATGAGGCCGCTGATCGATCCGAACTCGGTGTAGACGGCCATCGTGGTGGTCCCCGCGCGGGTGGCCACCTTCCGCGTGGACAGCGCGTCGGGGCCGCTGTCCTCGAGCAGCTCCACGCCCGCCCGGGTCAGGAGCTCGCGCCGCGAGGTCGTCGATGTCGTCACCGCTCCAGGCTACCGCGACCGTGATATCAATGCTATAACAGTGATATGAACGAAGTTGGGGCCGCAGACCGGAGACGGACCGTGGTGCGCCGAGCACTGCTGGCCGCCGTGCTCGGTGTAGCCGTGCTGTACACGCCACTCGCGGTGAACTACATGTGGTTCGCGTTCGATTCCGGCGCGGGCCGGTGGCAGGACGCGCTGACCGCCGCGGTCAACGGCGGCGATTACGCCTACCGGGCCGGGTCGGTCGACTCGGTGCGGAAGGTCGACTTCGTCGACAACCGCTGGGTGATGCTCGTGCACACGGGACTCGGCGGTATCGCGCTGCTCCTGATGGTCCACCAGTTGACGCCCCGCCTGCGGCGACGGAGCCTCGCCGCGCATCGCTGGGTGGGGCGGGTCTACTTCGTCCTGATGGTGATCAGCATGCTGACGGCGCTGATCTTCCTGGTTTCGGCCGGCCCCGCTGAGGCGCTGATCGGCAATGCCTTCTACCTGCAACTATGGGCGCTCGACTTCGGTACGCTGCTGAGCGGCGCGCTGGGCCTGCTGGCGATCCGCCGGCGCAATCTGCTGGGGCACCAGGCATGGATGTACCTGAACTTCGCGCTCATGATGACCGCCCCGTTCCTGCGGGTGGTGTGGATCTTCGCCGCCCCGCTGTTCCCCGATCAGGTGCTCCTGGACAACCTCGGAATGGGCTCGAGCATGCTCGGCGTCATTGCGCCGGGCGGCGCGGCCATCGCGATGCAGCTGTCGCTGCGGTCGCGCGGTGGTAGCGGAGAGGCCGTTTGGGACGCGGTCCCGAACGTCCGCCTCGGCGTGCCCCTGCTGGTCGCGCTCGTCGGCGGCGCGCTCCTGGTGATCCGGTACCGGCAGGTCGACGACGTGCTCCCGGGAGGGATCTTCTGGGTCCCGCTCGGCGCGGCCGCGGTCTATCTCGCGGTGTGCGTCCTCGGCGCCGGGAACAGCGCGCGGCGGGAGGACCGCGAGCTGCAGGCCCGCTGGCGGATTCTGCTCTGGGGAGCGGCGACCGCGCCGCTTTCGGTACTCGCCGTGGACCTCGCGGCCGGCGTCCTGTGGGGCGCTCCGTCGGGGCTGCTGGCGGGCTTGATGGTCGGCATCGCGTTCCCGATCCTCGTCTCGTACACCCTCGTCGTGCACGGCCTCGCCGGCACCGCGGGCATCACCTCTCCTCCGCGCTGGGCGGTGGCGCGCCGCACGATGCACAGCGTCTGACTCCCCACCCCGCCCACCCGCACACTGAGGAAACGACATGACCGACAACGCCATCGACTTCGCCACCGAGTCCGAGGTCGACAACGCGATCCGCGAACTCGCTCACGGGGCCGTCCGCTGGGCCGCCCTCGATCACCGCGCCCGCGTCGAGGTCCTACGTCGTACGCACCGTGTCATCGGTCCCCGCGGCGGCATCCTGCACGCCTCCGCATAAACGAATCGGGCCAACGGTGCAGAACAAGTTGTCCGCCAGGGCCCCACCGAGCCGCGGATCGGGACTGGACAGGTCACGCCGCACCGTGTCGCGCTCGACGTTGGTCAGATCAACACGGGCGCTTCGACCAGCGCGGTTGATCCATCCTCGGTCACCATCAGAGCAATGCTGCGACTTTCTGTGCGGTCTCCTTCGCCGAGCCGGGGTTTTGCCCGGTGACGAGGTTTCCGTCAACGACAGCGTAGGAGACGAACGGAATCTTGGCCTTCTGGTATTGGGCGCCCCGCTCCTTGCAACGTTCTTCGGCGTTGTACGGGACGAGCTTGTCCACCCGGGCGAGGACCTCTTCCTGCCAGGCGAACCCGGTCATCTTGCGGCCTGCGATCAAGTAGGACCCGTCGGAGAGTTTCGTGTTGAGCAGTCCGCAGTATCCATGGCAAACCGACGATACGATGCCGCCACGTTCGAAGATCTCGCGGCTGATCCGCTGCAACCCCTCGCTGTCTGGAAAGTCGTACATCACGGCGTGACCACCAGTGAAGTAGATCGCGTCGAAATCCGCGGAATCGATCTCGTCAGGACTCTTGGTGTTCTCCAGCAATGCCATCCGCGAAGGATCTGCGTGCCAGGCCTTAGCCGTCTTGTCGTAGTTGGGGAACTTCAGCGACCGAGGTTCCAGCGGTGACGGCCCTCCGCTCGGACTGACGATGACCTGCTCGAGCCCCGCCTCCTCGAAGACGTGCCACGCGTGCGTGAGCTCGGACAGCCACAGTCCGGTCTTGTGCGCCGGATCGTCGTAGTGACCGACGTTGGTGACGACATTGAGAATTCGTTTCGCCATAAGGTTCCTCCTATGAAAGACGGCAGTGCCGACCGAGAGTGCAGGGTGCTCGGCACACGCGAGGCGTGCTCGCCGCTCGATCCTCGGCGCCGTTCTACGGACACGATGTGCACGCTGCTTACATTAGGGTCTGCGGGCGTCCCCGTCAACCGGCTCCGTCTCGAGCCTGGACAGCTGGGGCCTCGCCAGCACGGGAAACACTGAAGGCGCCGATAAGCTTGCGTGATGCAGTCTCGTCCGACTTATCATCACGGCGACCTCCCGGCGACGTTGGTGCGTGCCGCAATCGAGCTCCTCGACACCGACGGAGCCGAGGCCGACGTCTCCTTGCGGGCAGTCGCCCGTAAGGCAGGGGTCTCCACCGGTGCGCCTTACCGGCACTTCGAAGACCGGAACGCTTTGCTATCGGCGGTCGCGGCAGTCGGATACCGCGAACTCGCCGCGCTCCTGCAGTCGGCGCATCCGGGGCCTGAATCCGTGGCCGATCTCGCCGACATCGCGGTCGCCTACGTGCAGTTCGCAATCACGCGCCCGGGGCTGTTTCGAGTCATGTTCGCGGGCGTGTGCGACACCTCCAATCCGGAACGCGTCGACGCTGTGGAAGCGATCGACAACTACCTCAGAGACATCATCAAACGCGGAACAGCAACAGAGACGCCTGAGGTCGTCGCTACCGGGGCGTGGGCGCTGGTTCACGGGCTCGCGTTCCTTTTCCTCGACGGCAAGCTCGATGCGACCGACCGCGATCAGGTCGACTCCCACGTCCGTGCTGTCGTCACAGCCACACTCGGCCTCAGTCACTGAATCTCAGCCGCGGAAAGGGATTTGACCCTCGGACCCAGCGGCCCCCAGCTCCGAGGCCCCATCCATCTAGAGTAAGCAGCGCTTACACTAGATGAAGCGGCTGAACTCACAGGGGGCGAACCAATGACGGGCGAACCAACGACGCCAACGACTCCGTACCATCGCGGCGACGTGCCGAAGTCAATGATCAGGGCCGGCATCGCCTTGCTCGACGAAGAAGGCGGCGCGACCTCTTTGTCGCTCCGCGCCGCCGCGAGGCGTGCCGGAGTATCGGCCGCGGCACCGTACCGCCACTTCGAGGACCGCACGTCATTCTTGTCGGCGATTGCGACGGTCGGATACCGCGAGCTGATCGTCGCGCTGGAGCGAGCGCAGCGCTCGTCGCCCAGTCCCGACGACCTTGCTGATGTCGCCGTTGCATACGTCCGGTTCGCGCTCGACCGGCCAGGACTGTTCCGGGTGATGTTTGCAGAACCTTGTGACCCGTCCGACTGTGACCGGCAACGCGCGGCCGACGCACTGGAGGACTACCTGCATCATCTGGTGCAGCGCTTCGCTCCCGACGCCGATCCGGGCGCAACAGCCACGGCGACCTGGGCAATGGTCCATGGGCTGGCGTTTCTCCATCTCGATGGCAAATACGCCCACAGTTCACTCAGCGAACTCGAGGCGCGAGTGCGCGGTGCTGTCCGCGCCGCCATCGGTTCGAGGCCAGTTGCCCGCGATCACCTACGCAGCCGGTACTGAGGTAGCCCCGAGGGGGCACTGACCCAGGTGTTGACAGCGCTTACATCGCGGTCTAATGTCATGTAAGCAACGCATACATCAGAGGTGAGGAGCCGAAATGGCCAACGCAGCACACGAGACGACCGAGGTTGAACTGGGCGACAAGACCGTCGCGATCCCGAAGGGCGGCCTGTTCGACCGCTATCGGATGGACGTCCCGCTCGACGAGGTAGCCGCCGACCCGCGCGTCCCCAGCGTCGACTTCTTCCGCACGCTGCCCAAGACGCAGGTCGAATCTCCGATCGGCACCACCCGCACCCCGAACTTCTACTACGCCATGACGTCCGCGCGTTTGACGATGCTCGCGCCGTCCAGTGCGATCCGCCGGCGCATTCCCGACGAGCTCGCGCCTCTCGAGGTGGCGCCGGGCCTCGGTGTCGTGTCGCTGATGCTCTTCCGCTACGACGTGTGCGATATCGACTTCTACACCGAGGCCGCTGTCGGTGTCGCGGTGCGTCCGGCCCGCAACGGCGGTCTGACTACTGCCATCGCTGACGTCGTCACCGCGCTCGGTGACGATCATCTGCACTCGTACGTGCTCTCGCTGCCGGTCAACACTGAGATCGCGCAAGTGCGAGGACATGATGGCTACGGCTTCCCGAAGTGGGTTACCGACCTCGACGTTGACATCGACGCCTCGCGCACCACTGCGCGCATCGCCAACGCGAACGGCGGTGTCGACGTTGCCTTCTCCGCCCCCACGCCGAAGCAGAAGAGCTTCGCCAGCGGCGAGAAGGTCTCGACCCTCACTTCGTACACCAAGCGCGACGGCGCGTGGCACACCACGCTCAACCAGACCAACATCCTCGCGAGCGGTACCGCGTTGTTCCCCCGCGGTGTTGACCTCGAGATCGGGGAAGGCCGGATGGCCGACGACCTGCGTGCACTCAAGCCCATCCGCGCCATTCAGTTCGACGCCAACACCTCTGCCCAGGCCGCGCTGCACATGCCGGTTCCCTTCTCGGTTCGCTGATCTCCAGGAGCATCGATCATGACAACTACAACCATCACTGGCAGCGGCAATGCCGCCGCATCGAGCCTGCCGGCATCGCTGTCCTCCGGAATGCTCGGCCGTCTGACCCAGCGCGTCACCCATTCACCGGACGCTCAGCGGGTCGTCACGACGGCGCCGTACACGGGCGCACCGCTGGGCGACTTCCCGGTCTCTACCCCGGCCGACGTCGACGAGGCGTACATCCGTGCCCGACGTGCCCAGCAGGGTTGGGCCGCAACGCCGGCCGCCGACCGCGCGAAGGTTCTCTTGAGGTTCCACGACCTGGTCCTTAAGAACCAGCAGGTCGGTCTCGACCTGATGCAGGCGGAGAATGGCAAGACCCGGCGCGACGCGTTCCTCGAGGTCGCCGACGCCGCGATCGCCGCGCGCTACTACGCGCGGACTGGCCCCAAGGTCCTCGCCCCGGAACGCCGTCGCGGCGCCCTTCCGTTCCTCACCCACACCACCGAGCTGCATCACCCGAAGGGGGTGGTGGCGATCATCTCACCGTGGAACTATCCGCTGTCGATGGCCGCAACTGATGCGATCGCCGCGCTGATGGCCGGCAACGCCGTCGTGCAGAAGCCCGACACCCAGACCGCCCTCACCGCGCTGTGGGCCATGGATCTGATGTACCAGGCGGGCCTACCCACCGACGTGTGGCAGATGGTGATCGGCCGCGGCAGCTCCATCGGCGATGCCCTCATGAACGGCGCCGACTACATGATGTTCACCGGCTCCACCGCCACCGGACGGCAGATCGCCCGCGACGCCGGCGAGCGCCTGATCGGTGCATCACTCGAACTCGGCGGCAAGAACGCGATGGTCGTCCTCGACGACGCAGACATCGACCGGGCCGCCACGGGTGCTGTCGCCGCCGCATTCCCCTCGGCCGGACAGCTGTGCGTGTCGGTCGAACGCCTGTACGTGGCCGAATCCATACGCGATGAGTTCGTCGCGAAGTTCGTCGAGCGCACCAAGGCCCTCAAGATCGGGGCCGCCTACGACTTCAGCATGGACGTCGGTAGCCTCACCACCGACAAGCAGCTCAAGACGGTCACCGGCCACGTGGCGGATGCGGTCAGCAAGGGAGCAGTCGTGCTCGCCGGCGGTCACGCGCGGCCGGATATCGGGCCACTTTTCCACGAGCCGACGATCCTCACCGACGTCACCGAGGACATGACGCTGTACGCCCACGAGACTTTCGGCCCCGTGGTGTCGATCTACACCGTCGCCGACGACGACGAGGCCGTCGCGCGTGCGAACGACACCGTGTACGGCCTCAACAGCAGCGTCTGGGGCCGGGACACCACGCGAGCGCGATCGGTCGCCGCGCGACTGCATTCCGGCACTGTCAACATCAACGATGCCTTCGCCGCCGCGTGGGGCAGCATCGACTCCCCGATGGGTGGCATGGGCGACTCGGGCCTCGGCCGGCGCCACGGCGTTGACGGCATCCTCAAGTACACCGAAGCGCAGACCGTCGCCCACCAGGCTCGGCTCAACTTCTACCCGCCCGCGGGACTGTCGTGGGAGACGTGGACCCCGGCACTGACCACGGCGCTGCGGATCTGGAAGTCGGTCGGCGCCCGCTGACCGAGGCCCGCACCGACTGACGAAAGGAGCGCCATGCTGAATCGATTCGTTCGCCCCGCACCGACCGATTACACAGGAACAACCGCACTGATCACGGGCGCCAGTTCCGGACTGGGGGCCGAATTCGCCGAGCAGTTTGCGGCGCGCGGCGCGAACCTCGTCCTCGTCGCCCGGCGCGAGGACAGGCTTCGAGAGCTCGCCGCGCGAATGGAACGTGATCACCGGATCAACGCCGACGTCATCGCGCTCGATCTCGCACGCGGTGATTCCGCGGCCGCGCTCCGGGCGGAAGTGACCACCCGAGGCATCACTGTCGACTCGCTGATCAACAACGCCGGCTTTGGACTCAAGGCCCCGTTCATCGAGGAAGACCCCGCCAAACTGGCCGCCATGGTGGCCGTCAACGTCGCGACGCTGACCGACCTGACTCGACAGTTCCTCCCAGAACTCGTAGCCAGGGGCCGCGGCGTGCTCATCAACATCGCGAGTACCGCAGCGCACCAACCCACCCCCGGGATGGCCGCTTATGGCGCGACCAAAGCGTACGTACTCTCCCTCACCGAGGCGATCGCCTACGAAACCCGGAATTCCGGCCTCAAGGTACTCGCACTGAGTCCAGGCCCCACACGCACCGAGTTCTTCGACGTCGTCGGCACCGAGGACGCCGCCGTCGGCCGCTTCCAGACCGCGACGCAGGTGGTTTCGACCGCACTGGCGGAACTCGACCGTACCCATCCTCGCGCGGGGATCGTTTCCGGTCGACAGAACGCCATCAGCGCCGTCGCAGCCCGCCTAGCTCCCCGCGCACTCGCGACCGCAATCGCAGGAAAGGCTTTGCAATGAAAACTCTTCCATCCACAATGAAGTCCATCGTCGTCGATTCTGAGAAGAATCTCGTACTGGACGAGGTCCCGACCCCGGAGCCCGCGCCCGGCGAGGTCCTCGTTGAGGTAGCAGCGGCAGGGATCAACCGCGCCGACCTCATGCAGCGGCAGGGCCTGTACCCGCCGCCCCCGGGTATCACCGACATCATCGGCATGGAGATCTCCGGCACCGTCGTGGCACTCGGCCCCGGTGTCGAAGGCGTCGCGGTCGGCGCGGAAGTGTGCGCGCTCATCGCAGGCGGTGGATATGCCCAGTTCGCCGTTGTTCCGGCTGGTCAGCTCCTGCCCGTGCCCGCCGGAATCTCGCTCATCGACTCGGCGGCGCTGCCTGAGGTGGCGAGCACCGTGTGGTCGACGATCGTGATGGATGCCGGGCTCAAGTCGGGTGAGTTGTTCCTCGTACACGGCGGCGGCAGCGGAATCGGGACCCATGCGATCCAGGTCGCGAAGGCGCTCGGAGCGCGGGTGGCCGTGACCGTCGGGTCCGAGGCGAAGGCCGAGCGATGCCGGGAGCTGGGCGCCGACATCGTCATCAATTACCGCGAGCAGGACTTCGCTGCCGAACTGGCCGGTCAGGTCGATGTGATTCTCGACATCATGGGCGGCAGTTACTTGGCACGCAACATCGACGCGCTCGGCGTCGGCGGGCGACTGGTGGTCATCGGTATGCAGGGCGGATTCACCGGCGAAGCGAACGTCGGCGCCCTGATCGGCAAGCGGGCCCGCATCATCGGCCTCAACGTCCGGAACCGGCCGCTCACCGGCCCGGGTTCAAAGGCTGAGATCGTGGCCGCAGTCGCCGCGAACGAATGGCCGCTCGTCGAGCAGGGACTCATCCGCCCGGTGATCTCCGCGAAGCTGGCACTCGCCGACGCCGAACAGGGTCAGACTCTGCTCGAGTCGAAGGACTCGGTAGGCAAGGTCCTGCTTCTGACCGCACAAGATTGAGTCGTCGTCCAATCAGTAGTGAGCAGTGGAGGGCGCGATGAACGCGACTACGAGAGTGTGGATGCTGGGTGACGCACCCGAACCACGCCGGATCTTCACCGAAGCAGGGTGGACAGTGTCGGTGGCGGGCCCGGGAGCGGCGGCACCGGCCGAAGACGTCGATCTGGTGTTCTGGAACGGTGCCGACACCACCCGCGAATCCCGCACCGCGCTCGTCGACAGATACCGATCCGGAGCGCCGCTCGCGGTGCTCGGGCAGAGCCAAGCGACGGCATTGACCGGTGTGTACTACCCCCGTGGCCGGTTTCCCTACCGCCAGCGCGTCCTCATCGAACGCAATCTGTACATCGGCGCGAAGGAATCCGACGACGCCGCTCTCGCGCATCGGATCGTTGCGGAGTTCTCGCCGCCGCTGTTCGACATCACCGTCACTCAGTTCGTTGCTGCGCCCCGGGCGATCCTGTACGACCACATCAGCGATATCACGCACATGGGCGAGCTCAGCCCCGAGAACGTCCGCACCCGGTGGCTCCAGAAGGGACATCGATTCGTCGGTACGAACCGCATCGGCGCCTTCTACCGCTGGACCATGAGAGGCACCATCGACGAAGCCTCCCCCGGAGAAGCGTTCGGATTCCTCACCGATTCCCCATCCGAGACCCACTGGCGCTACACCTTCACCGATGCCCCGGGCGGCACCCTCGTCACCGAGACGATGCGCAAACACACGCCACAGATCCGGCCCGTCGTCATACTCCAGGACATGTCCGGGGCACGTGATCGGCGACAGAACCTCCGCGAAGGAATGACCTCGACCCTCGAAGCACTGAAAAGGCGCTTCGAGACGCCGACCCCACGCCAAACAACGGAGCCCCACCCATGATCCGACCGCCCTGGCCGAATCGATGCGCGCCGCCGTCGACGATCATCCATCGCAAAACCCGACACCTCGGCGAACTGAGCGTAGCGGCCCCTGAGGAGGACCAACAATGACGCAGCCACAGAACGATACTGCTCCAGGGCGGATCGTCGTCTTCGGCGCCACCGGATACGCCGGAGGTCTCGCCGCCGAGGCACTTGTCGCACGCGGGTTGCACCCCGTGCTGTCCGGACGATCCGAAAGCAGGCTCGCCGCACTCGCGAGCCGCTTAGGCGGACTGGACTACCAGGTCGCCGACGTGACCAACCCCGCGAGCGTCCGCGCCCTCGTCGGCGCCGGTGACGTGCTGGTCACCGGTGTCGGCCCATTCGAGCGAGTCGGGTGGGTCGCCGCCGAGGCGGCCGTTCACGCCGGCGCGCACTACGTGGACTCGACCGGCGAGGTCGGCTTCGTTCGCGAACTACATCGGCGCCATGATGCCCACGCCCGCGCCGCAGGCTCGGTCATGCTCCCCGCCTTTGGCTACGACTACGTCCCGGGCGTTCTCGCGGGCGCACTCGCCCTCGACGAGGCCGGCGCCAATGCACACGCTGTCGACATCGGCTACTTCGCGACCGGATCGCTCCGCAACGGCCTGAGCCAGGGCACACGCAAAACAGTCATCGACGGCATGAGTCTGCCGGTGGCCGTCCTGCACCACGGTGCCCTCGCCGACCGGCGGGCTGCGGCTGATGTCATCTCCTTCCCCGTCCGCGAGCGCAGCCGTGCAGCCATCCTCGCGACCGGCACCGAGGTGCTCCAGCTCCCGCGCCGATACCCGCACGTACAGGAGATCCGCGTGTTCAACGGCTGGTTCCCCGAGCTGGCCAGGCCCATGCAGGCCCTGTCGTACGCCGCCACGACCCTGTCGCGGTATGCCCTCGGCCGGCGCGCGCTCGACATTGCCCTGCCCCGGCTCGTGGGCCCCCCCGGCGGCCCTGATGCGGCTGAGCGAGCCCGGACACGTGGAATCGCAGTTGCGACTGCGCGCGCGAAATCGGGCGAGGTGCTCGCTCAGGTCGAGGTCGAGGGACCCTCGCCGTACACCGTCACCGCTGAGCTCATGGCGGTGGCCGCGGACACATTGTCCCGTGGTCTCGGGCGGGCTGCTGGCGTGGTCGGCCCGATCGACGGGCTCGGCGCCGACGCGTTCCGGTCCGCATGTGCTGACGCGGGGCTCAGCCGAAGCTCCAACCGTCCGACCGGAACCCGATCATGAGCACCTTCGACCTCGCCCACGCCCGGTACGTCTCCGTCGCGACATTCCGGAAGTCCGGGGAGCGGGTTGCAACACCCGTCTGGCCCGTGCCGCTTTCCGACGGCCGGATCGCTTTCGCGACCGCACCCGATGCCGGCAAGGTCAGACGACTTCGCAACAATCCCCGAGTCGACGTGACCGAATGCGATCTGAGGGGTCGAATCGGACCCGGCGCGCCGACCCAGACCGGGCAGGCCACGGTAGTCACCGCCGGACCGGAGGTCGCCGAGGTACGTCGCGCCCTACGCACGAAGTACGGCCTCCAGGCCGTCATCATCGGCATCGGAAGTGCGATCAAGTCGGCGGTCACCCGACGGCAATCCTCTGAGGCTGTTGTCATCATCACGCTCGACGACGCCGCATCATGAGCCGTTCTCACTCCCCCTCAACGACATTGAAGACATGCCCGGCCCAGATCCGTACTCAAGGAGCTTGGTTCGTCCGGCTCTTCAGTGAGACAGCCGGTTGGCCGGTCCGCGCAGGGTGGCCACGGCCACCCGAACTCTGAAACGAAGCGCGCTTGCTCACTGACCGCGGCGGGCATCGACACCTGAACGCCTACCGCTCGTGTGCCACCGGTGGTAGCGTCAACACCGCCCACATGTAAGCACTGTCGACATTGTGGGCGTAGGCACGCACCGGATCGTCCCACACTACGAACGGAGTAGTCATGTCCGAGCTTCCCCCGCCGATCACCCCGTACCTCGAACCCGAAGCGCAGGCACTTTCCGACGCCACCGATCCGCACCCACGAATCTACGAGGTCCCGCCCGAGCAAGGGCGACAGATCCTCGCTGACCTTCAGAACGACCCGTCCGTTCCGCGGCCGGACGTCGATGAGGAGTGGGTCGACGTAGACGCGGGCGAATGGGGCACCGTGAAGACGCGCATTATTCGGCCACGCGGCGTTGCCGGCCCGTTACCGGTCCTGGTCTACATTCACGGCGCGGGCTGGGTCTTCGGCGACGACAAGACTCACGATAGGCTTTTCCGCGAGCTCACCGTCGGCGCTGGTGCTGTCGGCGTTTTCCCTGTTTACGACCGCGCCCCCGAGTCCGGCTACCCGACTCAGGTCGAGCAGAACTACGCCGTCGGCCAGTGGGTCCTGGCCAACGGCGCTGCGCACGGGATGGACACCAGCCGCATCGCAGTCACCGGCGAGTCCGTCGGAGGCTGCATGTCAGCGGTATTCGCGCTGATGAACAAGGACCGCGGGGGCATCGACCTGAAGGCGCAGGCGCTGCTCTACCCCGTTGCGAACGCAGACTTCGACACGCCGTCCTACCTACAGTTCGCCGAGGGTTATTACCTGACTCGAGAGGGCATGCAGTGGTTCTGGGACGCGTACACCACCGATCCGGCTCAGCGCGCGGAAAAGTACGCGGCGCCACTGCAGGCCACTCTCGATGAACTCAAGGGACTTCCGCCTACGCTCGTCATCACTGATGAAGCAGATGTCCTCCGCGACGAGGGCGAGCAGTACGCGAACAAGCTGCGTGAGGCGGGAGTCGATGTGACCTCCGTCCGAGTCGCCGGGATGGTGCACGACTTCTTGCTCCTCGATAGCCTTCGCGACACCAAGGCCGCCAACGTCGCTCGCAAGCTGGCGATCGACTTCCTGCGCGACGCGCTCGCTTAGACACCTGCCGCAGGGGAGACAGGCGCCAGCGATGCACCTTGTTGTCTGGCCTTGCTGACAGTGCTTTCAGCGAAGAGTCCCCGAGCCCCTTCCGGCCCGGGGGCTCGTTGCGTCGACGGCTGCCCTACCCCGCATGCCTATCTCAGCGACCTTCTCCGGGCCCGGCGCAGGTGGTCGATTCGTCGTCCGTCGCCGCGGGGGCGCTGGTGATCGACACGATCACCGACGCGCGGCGGAACTGCTCGGTGTCGAAGGGGCTCGCGGGATCGTGGAACCAGACCAGCGACTGATCACCGACACGCGGCCACCGGGTCACCCGGGTGATCCGGTTGCGCGATGCCGTCGTAGTCGAACGCCCCCGAGGCGCTGGCGGGGCCGGGACGGCGCGTGTAGGTCAACGCGTCCAGATCCCACAGGTGCGTAGATCCCTGGGACGCGACCACCCACCGGCCACCCATACCGTCCGCGAGCTCGTCCACCGTCTCCGACGGTGGATCGTTGACGTCAGGGGCCTGCTGGACATCCGACTCATCCGTCATGGGGACTCCTCGTATCGGGGTCGGGCTCGCTGTCCCGAACGCTATGCGGTGTTCATCTAGGGCTCCGCTACCGGGGCGGCCTGTTTTCAGGCCCTGGGGTTGGCGCTGCTGCCAGAGGCAGACCTACTCGGCCGGTTCGAGGACGCGAGGATGGATCAGTTCGATCCGCGGGACGTGGATTTCGACGCCGCCGAGAACCCGCACTCGCGGCCACTCGCCGTCGACCATCGTCAGGCCGGCCTGGGCGGGGGTCAGGCCGTCCTCGGTGGGGATCAGGCACGCCTCCCCGGGTCCGGCCTTGCAGCCGGGGCAACCGGTCTTGACCTCAATGGAGATGCGCGACTTCTCGAGCTCGAGCTTCTCCTTGTCGGTGGCGTGGCGCCAGCAGCCGAACCCTTCCTGGTGACCGACCCCGGCCTGGTACAGCGGCCTCATCTGGCACGGCTCACCCGTTTTCGTCTTCGGCCGCAGGCACTTCTGCTTGAGGCTGCGGTCGAGGTCGTCCTTCTTGGCCTTGATCCGCTCGGTGTTGAGAGCCATCTGCGTCAGGTAGTCGGCGGTGTTGTCGCCGGCCGCCTCGTACAGGGCGAACACCTGCCGCGGGGACTGCGGGCCTGTCCAGCGCCGGCTGTCCGCCCCGTACACGGCGACCGGCAACTTACGTGCGACGATGCCGATCGCGACCTCGATGTAGCGCGCCAGATCGGTGTGCATGTTGCCCACCCGCTCGGGATAGATCGCGATGCCGTACTCGGTCTCGATCCGTGCGGCCTCGCGGTTGAAGCCGTTGACGGCGATCTCCACCTGCCGCAATGCCGTCATCAGCGGTGTGTGATCCAGCGGTGCGGGTTCGGGCTTGTGGCGCGGGGTGCGGTTGCGATCTGATCTTCGTGACATTGGTACAAGCGTGCCAGTAATCAGTTCGGAGGTTGCTCGACGGTGACGCACTGCTTGGTAGGAGCGGTGTGCGACGTGCGCGCGCGAAATACCAGGGGCATCCCGTCGAACCCAAACGAACAGACCATGCCGGGCCGCTCATACCGCGGTGTAGGCGTCCTGGCAGGCTGGTCCGCATGTCCGACGAGGTGAGTGAGGATGACCTGGCGGGGATCCGCGCACGGTTCCTTCCCGGGTGGTACGGGTGCCTGGATGTCGGGCCGGGCTGGTACCGGCTGATCGTCAATCTCGACCGGGAGCTGGGCGCGATCGACCCCGATTACCAGCTGGTGCAGGTCAAGGAGAAGTTCGGTGGGCTGCGGTACTACGTGGAGCTCGAACCGGACCGGCCCCGGCCGGGCTTCGATGAACTGATCCGGGCGGCGGAACGACGGTCGGAGCGGACCTGCGAGCAGTGCGGCCGCGGTGGCGGCCTCACGCGCCGCGGAAGCTGGGTCCGGACCCTGTGTGCCGCGGACGCCGCGGCGAGCGGATTCGTCCCCGACGAGGCCGCACCCAACTAGAAGATCGGTGCGGGTCCGGTGCATGCGGTCAGTCGCGGGTGTCGCGCCGCGGATGGTCGGCGATCCGGTTCCACGGCACCGTCGCGTCGTGATCGTCGAATGTGAGCGTGATGCCGAGCTCGCGGACGCCAGCGGCGGTGAGATGACGCTGGAGTGCGGTGAGAACCTCGGCGGTCGTGCCGGCGCCGACTTCTGCGGATGTCGTGGCCACCGCTTCGTCGAGTAGGAGTGCGGCCGTGCGGTACCGCTGATCGATCAGGTCCATCTCGGCGGTGATGGCGTCCACCCGGGTCCGCCAGTCCGGGTCGGCGAGAATCCGCGCCAGCCGCTCATTGCCGGACACGAACCGCACCTCGTCGCCGCTTTCCGTCATGGTCGTCAGTATCCACTCTCGGCGCGACGTTTATCCGGGTGGACAAGTGCACCGGGCCGCGCGGATCATCGCCTCCGTGGACGAGACGACAACCGGCGCCGATGCGGGAGCGATACTCGACGAGCTCGTCGGGCCCTTCTACGACGTCGATGGTGTCACCGGGTACCTCGATCTGGATGGCGATGACCTGGCGCGGATGGTCGCCGCGGAGCAGGTGATCTGGGTCCCGCTGGCCGGCGGCACACCGGTGTTCCCTGCGTGGCAGTTCCCGGACGGCCGCTGGGTGGATGAGCGGCTGCTGACCATCTGGCAGGCCCTGCGGCGCGCCGCCGAGCCGTGGACGGCGGCCTGCTGGATGTGCGCGCCGTCAGCGGACCTCGACGACCAGACGGCGATCGCCTACCTCACCCGCGGCCCGCGTGATCCCCGCCGCCTGGACACCGTCCTGGCACGGGCATCCGAAGACTGCGCCCGCTGGATGCAGTAGGGCGCGGCATCAGAGCGGTTGGTTGCTACCGGTTTCGGCGGACTCTTCCGCGAGGACCTTGGCCGTGAGACCGCGGGCGTGTGCTGCGCGCCAGGCGGCGGCGAGGTTGTCGGCGCGGCTATGCCAGGTCATCTCGCCGAGGTACTCGGCGTGTTTCTTCGTCGCATCGGTCCACCGCAGCTCCGCGTACAGGCGCCGGTATTGGCACCGGAGGACCACCCGCCCGAGAGCGTCGGGCGCGGTGCGGATGACGCGGTTGTGGCGGCCGCCTGCGGCGTCGTCCTGCTCTTTGGCCTGCACCGCCTTGTTCGAACCGCGCGGGACTCGCCAGTGGTGGTCTTTGACCGCGTCCTTGCGGTTCCAGCCCCATCGCGACATCCCGGCGGCCCGCGGTGTTAGACGACGGTCAGGTGCCGGCTGCCGGCGCTAGCACCCTCGGGTGCACCGAACAGGCTGGTGCGGCGGTCGGAGCTCAGCAGTGTCAGGGCGTCGAGCTCGGTGGTGCTGTACCCGTCGGTGGCGAGCTGAGCGAGGACATCCCGCGCGAGCTCGGGGGTCTCGGCCAGGACACCGGGCCGGGCGCCGTACATCCGGCCGGTCTCGTTGAGCAGACGGAACATCGCCCGGTACTGCCGGTCGGAGAGCACGCCGCGCTCACGTGCACGGACGACGAGCGAGGACTCGCTCACCCCCCAGTCCAGGCGCAGTTCGTCGAGCTCGTGGACGGTTCGGGTCGAGACCCGGTCCAGCGCCGGGCCGATGTCGTCGACCGGGGCGAGGAACTCAGCGGCGAAAACATCCGCCCGACGTTCGGTTTCGGCTGGGCTGACCAGGGTCATCGCATCCATCACCAGGTGCCCGAGTTCGTGCGCGAGGGTCATGCGCATCCGGTCCGGCGATAGCGCTGCGTTGACGTACACCAGGTGCGGGTGATGCGCGGTGGCGCGCAGGGTGACGGCGTCGATCTCGCGGTCGTGGAAGTCCTCGACGACGACGAAAACCCCCGCCGCTTCCAGTAGTTCGACCATCGACCGGATGGGCCCAGCGATCCGCCAGAGCCGGCGTAGGACCTGCGCGACGGTGATCTCACCGAGCTCGGCGGCGTAGTCCCCGGGGTCGAGATCGGGCAGCGCCAGCTCCGGGTCCAGGTCGGTGTGGGCGACGACCCGGCCGAGGCGCATCGCAACCAGGTTGGCGCGCGCCCAGACGCGGTCACGCTTCCACTCCGCGGTGGTGGCGTTGGCGCGGAAGTGCGTGCCCTGCGCAGGGGATCGCTCGAACGCGACGCACAGCGCCTCGACCGGGCAGTGCAGCGCCTTCGCGTAGTCATCGAGCGCCTTACCGGCCAGCGGCAGAGCACCGGCCTCGACCCGGGTGACGTGCGATCCGGAGACCCCGGCCTCCTCAGCGAGCCGCTTCTTCGACCAGCCGTGAGCTAGTCGCGTCAGCGCAACCATCACTGGGTTCGCCTCGGCCTGCGAGAAGAGTGCCGTCACCCAGATCGCCTCCAAATCCCTCGATCGATCCCTGCGCTCCACGCTATCGCGGCACCACCGCAAATCCGTGCAGAAACACCGTGTGAACTGCGATTTTCCTGCCGACCCGGTTATCTCCACCTGAAACGTAAGTGACTGGTGTGACGCCCGTCTCGTGCGCGAGATCGAGGCGAGCCGGTGTGGCTAATTCTGCAGGTCACGGCGTGTTGCCTACCTGAGAACCATACCACGTTAGGCAAAATTCCACGCAAGTAATTACATCGAGAGGAGACAGATCGTGACGACACTCATGGACGACCTCAACCCGCTGCAGGGAACGGTGTCCCGAAAGGAGGCGCAGCGGATCCTGCGCCCGGTGACGATCGGAGTCGGCGCGCTGCTGCTGGCCGCGGTCGATCACTGGAACGCACTGACCGCGGAGCAGCCGGCGCACCTACGGACGGTGCTGCAACCGCTGCTGCGGGGCAGCCACGTCGCGGCGTTCGTCTCCGCCGGCACCAACGTCTGGCTGAGCACCCAGGGGATGCATCCGCCCGGACACCTGGTTAAACGGCCCTACCAGTGGTCGGAGGTGAGCAGCCACGGCCGCACCTACCTGGCGATCCATCACAAGGAGATGGAGGGCACCAACACCCGGCGTAAGGCGTTCATCAAGCAGGACTCACAGACCCTGCAGCTGGTGGGCGATCCCACGCACTGCGAACTGACCTGGGACTACGACGCGGCCACCGATTCGCACGTGCGGCGGATCTGGGTCAGCGCCCCCGGCGTGCACTGGGAACGGTTCGAGGTCCCGATGGATCGGGTGCAACAGCGGTACGCCGCGTGGCGCAAACGGGACGTACGGTGGCTGCCCGGGCGGCTACCCGCCGACGACCTCGTCGGCACCGAGGATGTCGTACGCGATGAGCAGCATCGGCGGCGCACCGACATCAAGACCCGCCGGCCGCGCCGCGACGACGGCCTCGAGGACCAGCGATGAGGGCCGCCCAGGTCACGGTTCACGGGGTCCGGTCGTGGACGGTCATCGACGAGAACGGGCTGCCGGTGCCCGAGATCGAGCAGTTCCTGCACTGGCAGCGGGCGATCGGGCGTTCCCGGAACACCGTCCGCTCGTACGCGCGGCACCTGAGCCAGTTCTACCGCTGGCTCGCCGCCCGGGGAATCTCCTGGGACGACCTGGATTTCCAGCAGCTGTGTGACTTCGTCGCGGTCCTCACCGCAGGACTGCCGCCGCTGCCGTCACGGTGCGGAGGCCGCGCACCCGGCACCGTGAAAGCGGTCAGTGCCGCGGTCCGTGAGTTCTACGAGTACCACCGCGTCGAGGGCCGCGGACCGCAGGATCTGGTCGTGACCCGCAACCCGTCGAAGCTGCCGCGGCGCGCGCACAGCTTCCTCGCACACCTCGAACAGCGCCGCCCCCGCGAGGTCTCCCGCCTGGCCCGGCCCGACCGGCAGCCGGCCGAGACCGTGCAGGTGATCGACTTCGAAACCGACTTCGCCAAGCTCCTCGCCGCGGCGTCGACCACCCGTGATCGGTTGCTGCTGTCCGCGCAGTACGACCTGGGCCTGCGGGTCGGCCAAGCGCTCGGCCTGCGCCACGGCGACCTGAACCCGATGCGAAGGCAGGTGATGATCTGCCGCCGCGACGACAACGCCAACGGCGCCCTGTCGAAGCAGAAGACCCAGTTCATCGTTGACGCACCACGGCGGTTCTTCGACCTGTACGCCGCGTACCTGCTCGGTGAGATCGCCCACGTCGACAGTGATTACGTCTTCGTCAACCTCTCCCGCCCACCCGTCGGCGGCCCGATGACCTACTCCAATGCCTACCAGCTCATCGAACGGATCGGCGCCGCCGCCGGGATCGATGACCTCAACCCGCACATGCTCCGCCACACCCACGCCACCGCCCTGGCCAAAGCCGGATGGACCGCCGCCGAAATCGCCGCCCGCCTCGGCCAATCCCACTCAGCTAGCGCCGACGTGTACATCCACCTCGCCAGCGACGACCTCGCCGAAAAGCTCCGCCACACCGAGCATCTGGTCTGGCGAGAACCGCAGCAGCACCGAGTGAAGGGAGACGGCTATGGCACGCGGTAACGGCGAGCGCGCCCGGTCAGGGCTTAGCGACATCCCCGCTCTGCAAGTGCCGGACGGGCCCTGGTGCGCGCCGACGTGGCCGGTCGTCGACGTCGCCGGCGACCGCCGCCGCGCCGCCACCGACCCCTGCGCCGTCACCGACTGCGACGGCGAACGGTACTGGCTCGGCGGCCCCGGCGGACGCGCAGCCGCCACGTCGGGCCTGTGCTACGCCCACTACTTCCAGTGGTTCCGCGCCGGACAGCCCGCCGACTTCGACGCTTGGGCCACCATCAGCGCCCTGCCCGTCGGCGTGCCACGGGGCAGGCCCACTATCACCCAGGTCGTCGACTTCCGCCGCATCCCCGCGGCCGCCGCCGACGAAATCCGGTTCGTCGCCGCCACCAAGATCGGCCGCGGCGACTGGACCCCCAACGCCGGACTGCGCCGCGTCCTGATCGTCCTCATCGAGGTCGCCGCCGGGCGCATCACCAGCTCCCTGACCGAACGACCCGTCGACGACTGGCTAATGCTGTGCCGGCAGCACTGGCCCTACACCAACTTCGACTCCCTCTGCGCCCCCTATATCCGCAGGTTCTTCCGGCTCCTGCACGGGGCCACCGACCCCGACCCGTGGGCCGCGGACCACTGGCACTGGCGCGACGGGTTCGAGTTCGTCCTCGACACCACCCAAACCGGGGCGACACGGACCGCCGTCGACTGGGCCACCGTCCCGGTGCCCTGGCTCAAGGACGCCGTCAAACGCCTCGCCCGCCAACAGCTGTCCACCTCCAGCATGTCCTGGGGAACGCTCACCCAGTGGCTGCGCGCCACCCGTCAATTCGCCCAGTTCCTCACCCTCGACGGAACCGTCCCCGAACCGCCGGCGGTCACCCGGACGGTGTTCCTCGACTACCTCGAATGGACCCGCCGCCCCGACACCAAGGCGAACCCCCAGCTCGCGAACACCGCCGCCTACCTGCTGGAAACACTCCGCGACTGCGGACTCGTCGACGACCTGGGATCGGCGGTCTTCCTGCGCCGCGGCGAGAACGTCCACCGCAAGACCCGCCGGCCGAGGCCCTTCCCTCCCGACGTCATCGAACGCATCGACACCCTGATCGTCGACAACCCGGACACCGATCCCACCCTCCGAGCGATGATCGCCACCACACGGTGGGCAGGGTGCCGCATCTCCGAACTCGTCAGCCTCCCGATCGACTGCCTCCAACACAGCGACCAGGGGTACTGGATCGAATACTGGATGACCAAAACCAGTGCCTGGCGCCGGTTTCCCGTCCCCGATGGCCTCGCTACGATCATCCGCGACCAGCAGACCCGCGTCCGCGACACCTACGGGCCCGACGCCGAACACCTCTTCCCCGGCGCCCGATCCAGCGCCGTCGCCGGCCGCACCCAGCCCTGGTCCACCAGCGGCCTGCGGCACCGCCTCGCCGCACTGTTCCGCGAGCACGACATCACCACCTCCGTCACCACCGGCGAGAAGATCTCCGGCGGCGACGTCCACCGCTTCCGGCACACCATCGGGATGAACCTGCTCAATAACGGATGGACCCAACCGGAAGTTCGCGACTTCCTCGGCCACCACAGCGACACCATGACCGCGACGTACGCCCGCATCACCGACGACACCCTCGCCCGGAAAGCCCGAGAGTTCTGGGACACTAACCCCGACAACGGCGCTGACGCCACCGTCGAGCGACTGCGAGCCCGCTTCACGACCGCACTGCCGAACGGGTTCTGCACGCTCCCCGCGACGCAACGCTGCGAATTCCGCCCGAACCCCTGCATCGACTGCTCCTTCCACGACCCTGGCGGCCGTACCTTCCTCGGCGCGCACATCACCCACCGCGACCAGCTCAAACAACTCGCCGCCCAAGCACAGGAAAACGGCGACAGTCAGGCAGCGGAACTGAACAAGAGCATGCTCGACAAGGTCACCAAGCTCATCGACGAAATCAGCCCAGACGCGCAGGAACCCAGGTGAGTGAAGGCGACCGCGATCACCGCACAGCCCGCCTCACCGCGGCCGCCGCCGCCCGCACAACCAGCGCGACCGCCCGCGCACGGCGAGCCATCACCCGGCTGCACAACACCGGACAACCCGTGACCTTCGTCGCCGTCGCCCAAGCCGCCGACGTCTCAACCAGCTTTCTCTACAAACATCTCCAGCTCCGCCAGGAAATCGACGCGAAACGCGGCACTGCCACCGCCGGAACCGAACGCTCGACCGCGGCAAGCGTGGAATCTCTCCGCACCAAGCTCGCAACCGCGATCGACCGCAACCGCCAGCTGACCGAACTGCTCGAGCAACTACGCACCGAGAACGAGGCGCTCCGCAGCCGACTCCTCGAGCTGGGGACCCGGCCACCGGCCGCGCAAGAAATCCGTCGAGGAGAACCTGCAGATAAACCGACCGCCACAGGGCCACAACAGCCACGATGACCCCCGTCAGCCACGTCGTGGACAGTCAGGAGGCTCCTAGAGATATCGAATCTCCTAGGCTCCACTCGATGCGTCGACGGGCGCACGCGGCGATACTGTTCACTCCTGACGAACCGGTGGCGTCCGGCTGGTCAGGCGCGGTCGTGGAGGGTGACCTGGTAGCCGTCGGGGTCGGCGAAGGTGAATGTCCGCCCGAAGGGGCCGTCGATCGGTGCGGAGACGATGGTGTGACCGTCCGCGACGAGGGCATCGTGAATGGCCTGGACGTCCGTGGCGTGCAGCCAGATCGCGGCGCCGATGCCGGGCTGGGCGACGGACGCGAGATCGGTGCCGGGAACGACGTCGCGGAGTGCGAACGCGATCGGCTTCGTCTCGAAGACGACGGCGTGCGGAGGTCCGGCCGGTGAGCGGACGAGGCCCAGGTAGTGCTCGTAGAACGCCTGCGAAGCGGCGAGATCGTGCGCCTGGAGGGAGATGAAGTCGGGGCCGGTGACTGGCATGATGATGCTCCTTCGATTCGTGTCAGCTTCCTGACACACCCAATTTATGTCAGAATACTGACATGAGTCAAGACGGCACCGGCGTCGATCTCCAGACGTCTCTGGGCTACCTGTTGAAGGAGGCGTCGAGCGCGCTGCGCGCGGCCATGGAGGAGGTGCTGCGGCCGCTCGGGATGAGCGTGACGCGCTACTCCTGCCTCGAGCTGCTGGCGCAACGACCGGGCCTGTCGAACTCCGAGCTGGCGCGGGGCGCGTTCGTGACACGGCAGTCGATGAACGTGCTGCTCCAGGCGCTGGAACGGGAGGGCTACGTGAGCCGGCCTGCGGAGGCGCCCGTTGGAAAGGTTCTTCCCACGCGGCTCACCCCTCGCGGCCGCCGGAGCCTCGCGAAGGCGACCGTGGCGGTGCGGTCCGTCGAGGTGAGAATGCTGGCGGGCATGACCGAGGCCGAGCAGTCGGAAGCGTTCCGGATCCTGCAGGGCATGATCGGTTCACTGCGCGATGTCGGCGACGGTGCATAGCCCGGTCCCTGGCGCCCGTCGACGGCGCAGCGATCGCGATATCGGTCACCAGCCGGTCATGTGCGGGCCGTGGGACGGACGTCATCCGCTCCGCTGGCGCCACTCGATTGCCGGACACGTGTCCATCACCATCGGGACGCCGGCCGCGGCCGCGCGGGCGAAGGCTGCCTGGTCGATCACCCCGAGCTGGAACCAGATCCCGCGGGCTCCGACGGCGATCGCGTCGTCCACGAACGGTCCGGCCGACTCGGAGCGGCGGAACACGTCCACGACGTCGACTGTGAACGGCACCTCGGCGAGCGTCGCGTAGCCGCGTTCACCGAGCACGGTGGGGGCGCTGGGGTGGATGGGAACGATCGTCTTGCCGCGGGACTGCAACAGTGCGGCGATCCGGTACGCGGTCTTCGCCGGGTCGCCCGAGAGGCCCACGACAGCCCATGTCGTGCACTCGTCGAGCATCAGCGATACCGCGCCGGGATCCTGCCATGACGTGCTCATACATCGACGCTACGGCCGCCGCGTCCGACCCGCACGTCCGTGACCGTCCCGGCGACCTGGAATACCGGGCCGGACGGTGCTTCGATAGATGTCATGCCGAGTGGCCGTCCCTGGTGGCGGGTGTTGTCTGCGTCGGCGCTGGTCGTGGTGACAGCGCTGGCGGCGGTCGGCTGTGCCCCGTCTGCTGATAGATCCGGACATTCGTCGACCGCGAGCCGGGCGGACACGCCTGCCCCGACCGAGCCGGGTCCGGCGGGCGTGACCGCACGATGGGTGGCCGCGGAGAACGCTCGCCCGGGAACCACAGCATGGCGGATCCGGGGCGTACCGCCCGGCATGATCGCCGGCTACGCCAGCCGCACGTACGCCGCGGCCGGAGACACCCTGAGTCTGTACGTCTCCACCGATGCCGCTCGGTTCCACGTCGAGGCCTACCGCGTCGGCTACTACCGTGGCACCGGCGCCCGACTGGTGTGGACGTCCACGACGGTGCCGGGCAGGGTTCAGCAGCCGTGCCCGCGCACATCCGACACCAACATGGTGTCCTGCAGCGACTGGGCGGTGTCGCTACGCGTGCCGATCACCCGTGCCTTCGTGCAGGGCGACTACCTGTTCAAGCTTGTCGGCAGCGGCGGCCAGCGGTCCTACATCCCCGTGACCGTGTGGGATCCAGGCAGCCGTGCCACGTACCTGATCAAGAACGACGTGCTGACCTGGCAGGCGTGGAATCCATACGGCGGATACGACTACTACGTCGGCAGCGGCGGCTGCCCGCAGGACGTGTACCCGCTGTGCTCACGGGCCCGGGTCGTGTCCTTCGATCGGCCGTACGCCTTCGGCTACAACGGCGGTAAGGGCACCGGCGACTTCCTGTCGTTGGAACTGCCGTTGGTGCAGTGGGCCGAGCAGCACTCCCTCGACGTCGCCTACGCCACCGATCTGACCGTGGTCGATCACCCGGAGATCCTCACCGACCATCGGGCCGTGTTCTCGCTCGGCCACGACGAGTGCTGGTCCCTCCGCGAGCGCCGCGCGGCGGTGGCCGCTCACCGGGCGGGGGTGAACCTGGCGTTCTTCGGCGCCAGCGCCATGCTGCGGCATGTGCGCCTCGCACCGTCCGCTCTCGGCCCCGATCGTGAGGAGGTCGACTACCGCGACTCGTCCGCGGATCCGCTCGACGGCCGCGGCGACCCGCTGCGCGTGACCGGCAACACCTGGGCATCGCCCCCCGCGAGCTGGCCTGAGGACCAGTTCGTCGGCGAGTCCTACAACGGGTTCCTCGAGCCGTCCGCGCCTGCCGCCGCCCTCACCGTCTCCGACAGCCGGGCGTGGATATTCGCCGGCACGGGACTGCGTGACGGGCAACAGGTACCCGGGGTGATCCGGTCCGACGTCGACAGCCTCGAACCCGGGCTGAGTGACCCGGCCGACGTCCAGGTGTTCGCGCATTCGCCGCTCGACGCGGCTCAGGCGCAGCCGCGTACCCGGATCGGGGACACCTTCTACTCCGATATGACCTACTACACCGATCCGGAGGGGCATGCCGCGGTGTGGGACTCGGGGACCAACAACTGGATCCCCGACCTGGCCCTGTGCGCCGCCGGTACCGTGTGCCCCGCGCCGGTCATCGGGCGGATCACCGGTAACCTGCTGCGCGTCCTCGGCTCCGGACCGGGGGGCGTGACCCATCCCTCGCTGCCCGGCGAGTCGCGGTGATCACGAAGCAGTCGCTGCCGCCGCGGGTGGGGATCCGGAGGACTCCCCGGGTGGTCACGCCCCACTGCCCTGCCCTGCGGCGGTGGCGGCGGGCGATCGGAGCACGTCGGCGAGCTCCGCAGGTAGGTAGCCCTGCTCGGCGAGCCTGGGCAGCACGCCGCCGCTGGCGATGATCTGCAGCACGAGGTCGGGCAGCACGGGCACGGTCCCGCCGGCGTCCGTCGTGAGATTGCGCCACCGTCCCGTCGCCAGGTGCAGCGCGGCGATGTCCCCGTCGGTGAACCGGCTCGTCGCGCCGGGCACCGTCATCGCCGGCAGCCCCGCGTTCACCGCGTTCCGGAAGAACAGCGAGTTGAACTCCTCGGCGATCAGGGCGGCGACGCCGAGGTGGTTGAAGAGTGCTGCGACCGGCCGGGACGAACCGAGGCCGAAGTTCCGACCTGCCACGACCACGTCGCCGGGCCGGACCTCCTCGGTCCAGCCGGGACGCACGGCGTAGAACACCTGCTTCGCAGCCTCGGGAAGGTCGAGCTTCATCGCGTCGGGCGGATACATGTCGTCGGTGGTCAGGCCGTCGCCGAACACCCAGACCCGTCCTGTCACCCGCAGCCGGGCCGCGGTGGACACCTCGCTCATCGGTGGGCCGCCTCTCGCGCGTCGACGATGTGTCCTGCCACAGCCGAGGCGGCGACGGTGGCCGGGGAGGCCATGTAGATCTCGGCCTCGGGGGATCCCATCCGGCCGGTGAAGTTGCGGGTGCTCGAGGTCAGGCACACCTCGCCGGGGCCGACCACCCCCATGTGGTACCCGAAGCACGCACCGCACGTGGCATTGGTGACCACCCCGCCGGCGTCCGCGATGTCCTGCAGGTACCCCAGCCGCATCGCGTCGCGGTACACCTGCTGGCTGGCCGGCGTCACGATCAGTCGCACGCCGGCGGCGACGGTGCGGCCGCGCAGGATCGCCGCGGCGATCCGGAGGTCGTCGAGCTGGCCGTTGGCGCAGGAGCCGATGAACGCCTGGTCGATCCGGCGGGGCTCGATCTGCGACACGGGCAGCCCGTTGCGGGAGACGGTGCCGGGTCGGGCGACGTACGGCACCAGAGTCGACAGGTCGATCGTGCGGACCTCCTCGTATCCGGCGTCGATGTCGGGCCGGGCAGGCTCGTACCCGCCGACGCCCAGCGCCTCGAAGTGGGCGGCCAGTGTGTCGTCGTACTCGAAGGTGGAGAAGTCCGCGGACACCTCCGCGCCCTGGGTCGCGATCGTCCGCCGGTCGTGCAGCGGGATCGACGCCAGGCCGGGGCCGCCGTACTCCAGGCTGCGGTTGGTGGCGTCGCCCCAGCGATCCGCGAGGTACAGGAACACGTCCTTGCCGCCGACCCCGTCGGGCAGCTCGCCGACCAGCTCGTACCTGATGGTGGGGCTCACCTGGAACCAGGTGCGGCCGGTGCACAGGATGGAGTACACCTCGGCGGGTCCGAGGCCGCGAGCGGCGGTGTTGTAGGCGCCGCCCGCGCACGTGTGGCTGTCGGTACAGGCCAGGATCTCGCCGGGACGGGCCAGACCGTTCTCCGCGATCACCTGATGGCAGATCCCGTGCCGCCCGACGTCGTAGAACCGCGTGATCCCGAAGTCCGCCGCGAACGCCCGGGCCCGGGGTCCGCCGGCGGCGTCTTTGATCGTCGGGGCCGGCACGGCGTGGTCCATGACGATCGCGACCCGGTCCGGGTCGGCGATCCTCAGCGGCGGCAGCCACATCGTGGCGAACTGCAGGTCGATCAGCACGGTCATGTCCACGTCGACCGTCACGGTGTCGCCGACGGTGACCCTGTCGACTCCGGCCTTGCGGGCCAGGATCCTCTCGATGATCGTCGCGCCCATGTCAGGCATCCCTTCCGATCGCGGCGGTCGGCGCGGGCCGGAACCGCTCGCCGAGTTCGAACCACTCGGCCAATCCGACCAGGTCGAAGAAGCCCTCCGGGCCGGTGGGCAGGAACTGCGCGATGTCGACCCCGCGGAGTGCGCACATCGCGCTGAGCGTCCCGAACGTCGCCTGGGCCAGGGCGGCGGAGGGGTGGATGGCGATCGCATACCCGAGCTGCTGCAACCGGTCGGCCGACTGCTCGGGGGTCAGACCGCCGATGACGAGGTTGATCAGCAGCGGAGCATCGACCTCGGTGGCGATCCGTTCGATCTCGGCATCGTCGCGCGGCGCCTCGACGAAGACGATGTCAGCGCCCTCGGCGGCGTACCTGCAGGCCCGCCGGATCGCCTCGTCGAGGCCCAGCGGGCCGCGGGCGTCGGTGCGGGCGATGACCAGCATCGCGTGGTCCTCCCGGGCCGCGAGCGCGGCGCCGAGGCTGCGGACGAAGTCGTCGGCGCTCACGAGCTCCTTGTCGGGCAGGTGGCCGCACCGCTTGGGGAATGCCTGGTCCTCGAGCTGGATGGCCGCAACGCCGGCGTCCTCGTACTCACGGACGGTGCGCACGACGTTGATCGGGGCGCCGTACCCGGTATCCGCGTCCGCGAGCAGCGGTACGTCACCGAGGACGCGCACCGTCATCCGTGCGCGTTCGACCATCTCGGTCTGGGTGAGCAGGCCGATATCGGGTAGCCCGAATCCCGCGGCCGCGACGCCCGCCCCGGTGAGGTACGCGGCGGTGTGGCCGGTGCGCCGGGCCAGGTGTGCGCTGATGCCGTCGAAGACGCCGGGCGCCGCGATCAGCCGGCCGGCGTCGAGGAGTTCGCGCAGGCGGGCGCGGGCCGGGGTGGTGGTCGATCCGGTGGTCATCGGTCCAGCGCCCGTCCGACCGGCTGCGCGAGCAGCGCGACGAGCGGGGCCACCGACGGGGCGTCGGCCAGGCCGCGGACGATATCGACGATGCCCCCGGCCCGGTCCGGCTCCATCACGCGGTCGGTGAGGGCGCGGAACTTGGTCACCACCTCGTCGTCGGTGATGGGGTCCTGCGGGTTGCCGTGGGGCGCGATCACGGACTCGCTGTCGGTCGACCCGTCGGTGAAGGTGAGCGTGATGTGGGTCTGGAACCGCTCGCCGAGCGGCAGCTCGTCGATCGAGCGGTCGAGCGCGACGTGGGTGCGGTCCAGCAGCCGCCACACGTCGTCGGCGTCGAGGCGGGCCTGGGTGAACTGCTCGGGCAGGGCGGTCCCGTCGAGCAGGGTGACCGCGGTGACGTAGCCGATGTTCATCTGGCCGCCGATCGCCGCCAGCGGGCGTTCCGGCCGCCACCAGCCGTGGTGGTAGACGACGTCCCCCACCCGGATGTCGATCGCGTCGATCGTCCGGTCGGCGAGCCGGGTCCGTAGCGCCTGGGCGGCCTGCACGGCACCGTGCAGGCCGCCCATCACCGCCCACGACTTGACCATCGCCATCGTCGTCTCCCAGTGCTCGCCGAGCCCGCGGACGATGGCGCCTGCGTCGGTCGGGTGGCCCTCGCCGTAGACGGCGACGTAGCCGCCGTACTCGCGCTCGAAGACCTGGTCGATCCCGGTGTAGCCGGTCGCGGCGAGGGCTGCGGAGTAGAAGCCGTTGCGGGCGGCGAAGCCGTGCTGCATACGCTTGCCCATCGCTTCGTACTGCGCCGACATCAGCCCCGCCGACTGCGTGGCAGCGAAGCCGAGTGTGTCCTCGATCTGTGCGGGCTCCAGGCCGCGCAGCTTCGCGCACGCCGCGGCGGCCGAGGGGCCGCCGAACACCGGGCCCGAGTGCCATCCGCGCGAGAGCATCCCGGTGCCGCCGATGGAGTAGCCGACGCGCGGACCCACCTCGAACCCGACGACGGCGGCGGTGAGCAGCTCGCGACCGCTCACCGCGCGGCCGAGATGGGCCGCGGTGGCCAGCAGGGAGGGCACCAGCAGCGACGCGCTGTGCAGCGGCGCGAACGGGTGGAAGTCGTCGAGCTCGAAGCCCTGGATGAAGGTGCTGTTCAGCAGTGCGGCGCCGGACGGCGTGGTGGTGCGGCCCGTGCCGATGACGGTGGCGGCACCGTCGCCCTCGATGCTGAGCACGGCCTCGGTCGCGAGCCGCGACCACGGCAGCTGCGCGCCGACGAGCGCGCAGCCGAGCCCGTCGAGCACGAGGTGTGCCGCACGGGTGCGGACGTGGGCGGGGATGTCGTCCCAGGTGAGGTCGTGGATCCAGGTGGCGAGGCGCCCGGTGACGCCATCCGGGGCGGAAGGGCCGGTCGATGAAGCGGTCATGCCACCATTGGCGCTCTACCGGTGCCGTTGTCTCCACTCGACTTGCGGAATCTGCAAGTATGGCGTCGTGGGTACCGCGCTACGGGGTCTCCAGGTGCTCGAGGCACTCGCCGGGATGCGGCAGCCGGCGGGCCTGTCGGCGGTGGCCGCGCGGGTGGGTCTCTCGGAGTCGCAGACCTTCCGGGTGCTCCGCGATCTGGAGCAGGGCGGCTACCTGGATCATCTGGGTCGCAACGGGTATCGCGTCGCCAGCAGGTCGGTCGCACTCGCTGCGCTGATCGGACCGCGCCCGGCGCTGCTGCGGGCCGTCTACCCGGTGGTCACTCGGCTCGCGCAGGTCACCCGGGAGGCCGCGGTGCTGCACCTGCGCTCCGGCGGCTACCGGGTGCTGGTGCTCGGCGTTCCCGCCCCGGCGCGGCCGACGGTCGATCCCGCGGGGGTGCTGGGGGAGCGGTCGCCGCTGGTCTCCGGCGCGAGCGGGCGGATCATCCTCGCCTACCTCCCGGCGGCCGAACTCGCGGGAATGGACCTCGGCGGCATCACGACGGACCAGCTCCGGGTGACCCGTGAGCGCGGCTACGAGACGTCGTTCGGCGAGAACCACCCCGGCATCGCAGGGATCTCGGCGCCGCTGCTCGCATACCCGGGGGGCGTGGACGGCGACGAGCAGCCGACGGTGCTGGGCGCGATCACCGTGGCGGGGCCGTCCGCGCGGCTGGGCGCCGGGGACTTCACGCGTGTGCTGGGACCGCTGCTCGCGGCGTGCCGCGATCTCGCGCCCCGACTCTCCGCCGTGCTCGGACCCGACCCTGGGGCCACGATCGAGGCGCTCGACCTCTGACGCCTCTAACGCCGCGTCACCGCACGAAGCCGTAGACGCGCTCGATCGGCACCGCCAGCAACCGTCGCTTCTGCTCGATCATGGCCGCGGCGTACTCGTTCCAGTCGGGATGTTCGCCGCGGATCGCGCGGTAGTAGTCGATGAGCGCCGCCACGGTCTCGTCGTCGGGCGACTCGGCGACCGGCGTGAGCGTCCCGCGCCCCTCGCCCACGGCGTAGCCGCCGTAGAAGTTCGCGGCGTTCACGTGCAGCGACACCCGCGGGTCGCGGAGGATGTTGCGGGTCTTCGCGCGGTCGTCGGTCACCGAGATCCGCGCGGTGCTCTCCGCGGCGTCCCAGGCGTGGGTCACGTTCGACGACTGCGGTCGGCCGTCGCGTTTGATCGTGATGAGGATCGAGTCCGACGTGTCGGCGAACAACTGCAGCAACGGATCGGCGAGTGTGCTCATGGCCCGTGCAACGCGTGCGCCGGGTGGGCGATTCCGCCCGGTGGGGCCGCCGAATCACGGCGACCGCAACAATCGTCCTTTCGCTGGTCCGGCCGTACGGTGCGGTGATGAGACGTGGTATCCGCCGGCTGGTACTCGGCGCAGGTGCGGTCGCGGCGGGTTCGTTCGCGGCGGCCCTGCTCGGCGGCGGGCCGGCGTCGGCCGCACCGGCACCGTCGGGCCCGGTCGTGGGTACCGCACCGCCCGGCCTGCTCGCCGACGCCGCGCACGGTATCGACCCGGCCGTGCCCCGCAACGGCGTGTGGCCGCGGATCGGATACCTGCCGTCGCTGGTGCCGCCGGACAGCCCGCTGCAGATCCCCACACCCGTGGTCACCCACGATCGCGCCGGTACCACCGATGTCCGCGTCTTCCCCTATCTGCCGCCGTGGCTGCACAACGGGATCGTGTCCCGGTTCCCGCCCGACACCGCGTTCGAGATCGCCGGAGCGATCCACCTCGCCGTCCCCGGAACCTCCGGACGGGTGGAGATCAATCCGAACGGCCACTGCCTGTTCGTCGGTGGCGGCCGGAGCCAGCAGTATCTGCCCCGCGGGTTCCGGCGGACCGTCGAGTCGCCGGTCCGGGCGGAGGTCCCGTTACCCGGTGACGGCGGCTTCACCGTGACGATCGACCCGAGGGTGTTCCGCCGCGGGTGAGCGAGGTGTCAGCGAGTGCCCAGCAGCGTGAGGTTGTTGGCCTCGATGTCGTCGGCGATCAGGGTCGCGAAGCCGACACCCGTCCCGAGCCCGTTCCGGTCGGTCTCCACCCCGTTCACGACGCCGACGGCCGTGTAGGTGCCGTCGGGCCAGCGGGCGTACACCGGCCCACCCGAGTCGCCCTCGACGGCGGGGATGCCGCCCCACGTCACGCGGGTCCCGACCAGGCCGCCGAACGTCCCGCAGTGCAGCCCCGTCCGGCCCCCGACTATGCAGATCCCGGGTCGCTCGGAGACGAGTCGGTCGGCTGTCGTGTACCCGGTGACGGGGCCCACGGCGCGGGCCACGGGCTGCACGCGGGTCCCTGCGACCTCGATCATCGCGATGTCCTGCCCGAACATCGCCGCGCGGTGCGCGATCTTGATGTATCCCCCGAACGGCACACTTCCGCCGGACTCGTCGAGGTAGCGTGCCACGATGAGGCGGTTCCCGTCCACGGCCTGCGCGTCCTCGGCGCAGTGCCCGGCCGTGAACGCCACCACGGTTCCGTCCGGATACCTCGCGAAGAATCCCAGCGTGCACGCGCTGGACAGCAGGCCGAGCTGGTCGGTGAAGGTCACGAAGCCGGCGCCGGTGGTAGGACGGTCGGCCGTCGCCTCCGGACTGTCCGGATCCACGGGGTAGGGCGCGAGGGGCCGGGCGGTGGTTGTGGGAACCGGCGGGTCGACCACCGTGACGGAAGGGCCGTCGGCAGCGCCGTCGGTACGGTGCGGCCACGGCACGAGGCCGCACCCGGACACTCCGGTGACGATGAGCAGGACCGCGAGCAGCGCCGGGGCGCGCCGCAGGGCCGCACGGGCGGCGCCGGCCCGGTGGTGAGCGGGGCTCATACGATCGACGGTAGCCCGTCGGGTGGACCTGTGCGCGGCTCGATTCAGCGGTCGAGGTCACCGTCGGCCGGGGAGCGCGCGGGTACTCGCGACGGCGGTGAGCGCGATCACCGCGGCGATGAGGACGCTGGCCCGGACCCCGGCCGGCAGCGTCGCGGGCGTGGCCAGCAGCGCGCCGAACACCGCCACCGACAGGGCGCCGCCCACCTGCCGACCCGCGTTGAACACCCCGTTCACAGTCCCGGCGCGACTGTTGGGCACCGCGCCCAGCAGCACGCCGTTCATCGGCGGCATCACCAGCGGTCCGGCGACGCCCACCAGGACCATGAGCAGCATCGGCACCCAGATCGGGACGGACGCCGGCAGCAGTGCCAACCCCACCAGGCCCAACGCCATCGAGCCCATCCCCGAGGCGACGCACACCCGTGCCGGGACGAGGTCGAGCAGGCGGGCGGTGAACGGCGTGAGGATCGCGCCGGACAGCATCATCGGCAGGAACGCCCCGCCGGCGGCGACCGCGGACAACCCCCGCTGCTCCTGGAAGTACAGGCTCATGACGAACGGCAGCCCCCAGTAGCCGACCATGTACGCGAATCCGATCCCGATCGACACCGGCACCACGGCGGATCGGAACATGTCCGGCGGGACCATCGGGTGCGGGGTGCGGCGCTCGATCACCACGAACGCGGCGGCGCAGACGACCGCCACGGCGAAGGCGACGGTCACCCGCGAGGCGCCCGGCCCGATCGCTCCTGCCTCGATGGCCCCGTACGTGAGGCCGCCCATTGCGCCGATCGCGGTCGCCTGTCCCCACCAGTCGAATGGTGCGGGCCGCTTCGGCGACGGTGCCGTGCGTGCGAGCAGGACGAGGGCGACCGCCGCGACGGGCAGGTTCAACAGAAAGATCAGCCGCCAGCTGAGCGTCGTCAGCAGGCCGCCGAGCACCGGCCCCGTCGACGAGGCGACCGCCCCACCCATCGACCACATCGCCAGCGCCCAGGCCCGCCGGCGCGGTTCGGAGTACGCCTGCCCGATCAGCGCCACGGTCGACGGCGTCGTGACGGCCGCCGCGGCGCCCTGCACGAACCGCGCCGTGACGAGGACGTCGAGACTGGGTGCCAGCCCGCATGCCAGTGAGGCCAGGGCGAAGACGGTGACGCCGCCGGCCAGGGCGCGGCGGGCGCCGACGCGGTCGCTGAGGGAGCCGGACGAGAGCAGCAGTGCCGCGAACATCAGCGTGTACCCGTCGATCACCCACTGCAGGCCCGTCATGCCGCCACCCAGGTCGTGGCGGATTCGAGGGAGGGCGATGTTGACGACCACGGCGTCGAGGGTGATGACGAAGAAGCCCAGCACACCGGCGATCAGGGCGGGCGTGGGCGAATCGCGACGGGCAGGCGCGGCGCTGAGCGTCGTGTCGCTCACGGGGTCGGCTCGAATGGGTCCACGTCGGAGATGTAATCACCGTCGACGTGCGTCAGGGAGACCCTGGCGAGACGTGCCCTGGGAGTACCTCCCACGGCTGTAGTCGTGCTGGTGTCGATCCTGCGGATGTCGAAAGCGACTACCCTGAGCAGGGTGAACCGCCGCTGCGCCGTCGCCTGGGTCTGTGCATTCCTGGCGTTCGTCGGTGCGGGGACCTTCTACTTCCACGGCGCCACCGGCCTCGACGGCCTCTTCGTGGTGATCGCACTCGCGTGCGTGCTGGTCGCCATCCAGCTGCATCGGACGGAGTTCCGCCGCTGAGGTGACCGGGCTCCGAGCGCTCGGCGCTACTCGCCCACCTTGCGCTCGTCCTCCGCCTCCGTCACGTCGACGGCCTCAGTGACGTCGCCGTCGACGGTGACCGGCGCGCTGTCGGTCGTCGCGCCCCCGTTCGTCTCGGGGACTGCGCGGACCCGCGGCGGCGCGGGCGCGACAGGCGGGGCGGCCGGGGTGCGCAGCAGCTTGAACGCGACGCCGCCGATACCGACGAGCGCGAACAGGCCGAGGAGGACCAGCGCGAGGCGGCCACGCGACCCGCTGGAGGCCTGGGCGACGGAGGTGTCCGACGTATCCGGCGCGAGTGCGGTTGCCTCGGCTCCGGCGCGGCGCGCCGCGACGATCCGGCGGAACAACGCGAGGATGAGTAGGCGCAGCACACCGAGTCCACCGCCCGCGCTGCTGAGGCCCAGCCCGATGGCACCGCGCGCGATGTTGGTCGGGCCGGCCACGGACTGGCGGACACCTGCACCGATGCGCTGCAGGTGGGTGGGTCGACCGGGGGCGGCATCCGTGCCGGAACCGGCAACGGCGGCGGGGACGTCCTGGTCGGGCGGGGTGATGGTCCTGGTCATCGTCTTCCTCGAGTCCTTTCGTGCGGCGGGGCACTGGGGTGGGAACGCGGATCGCCGTCGACGGTCTTTGGCACAATGACCGCGTGACTAACTCCAACGCTACAGCTCACGCAACCCTCCACACCTCCGAAGGCGACATCAAGATCGCGCTGTTCGGCAACCACGCCCCGGAGACGGTCGCCAACTTCGTCGGTCTCGCCCAGGGCACCAAGGATTACAAGCCTGCCAACGCCGCCGGCGGTGCCTCGGGCCCGTTCTACGACGGCTCGGTGTTCCACCGCGTCATCGACGGCTTCATGATCCAGGGCGGCGACCCCACCGGCACCGGTACCGGCGGCCCGGGCTACAACTTCAAGGACGAGTTCCACCCCGAGCTCAAGTTCGACCGCCCGTACCTGCTGGCGATGGCCAACATCGGCCGGCCGGGCACGAACGGCTCGCAGTTCTTCATCACCGTGGGCAAGACGCCGCATCTCAACAACCGGCACACGATCTTCGGTGAGGTCGAGGACGCCGATTCGAAGGCGGTCGTCGACAAGATCGCCGGCGCTGCGACCGATCGCGGCGATCGTCCGGTCACCGAGGTGAAGATCAACTCGATCACGATCGACTAGGGGCGTCGAGGAGCGGACGACCTATCGCGGGCCGCCGGGGCGGAGGGCGTCGAGGGCCTCCGCCACGGCGGCGGGCGGCGCACCCAGCTCCCACCGACCGAGCAGGAGCAGCCGGTCACCGTCGTCCAGCTCGAGGGACACGGAGTCGCGGCCCAGCCGCCGCGTGCGTCGCGCCTGTACGGACAGGCCCGCCCACGGCAGGTCGACGGTGCCGGCGAGCCCCCGGAAGGTGACGCCGTCGCCGTCGGCGCGCAGGCGCGGGCGCAGGACCAGCCCGGTGAGACCGGCCCAGAGGGCGCCGAGTGCCGCGAGGCTCAGCAGGAGGACGCCCAGCGCGCCACCGTCCGAGACGCCGGACCATACGGCCCCGACGCCGAGGGCTGCGGCGCCGATCAGCGCGGCCACGCAGGTGGCGACCGGAGTCGCCCAGTGGTTGTCCACAGGCTCTATCCACATTGGGTATAACTCTTACACCCGTGTGATTCTGCAGGTCAGAGCGCTACTTCCACCACATGGTCATCAGTAGGCCCACCACCATGAGGCCGAAACCGATGACGAAGTTCCACGCGCCGAGATTCACCATGAACGCCAGCGCGCGGCCCGGCGCACCGAGGCCGTTCTCGTCGGCACCGAGGTAGTACACGAGCAGCCAGGCCAGGCCGGCGAGCATGAATCCCAGGAAGAGTGCGACGAACCATCGGCCCGACGGGGCGCTCACCTTGACGGGCGTGCGCGACGTGGACGACGCGTTGATGGTGTAGTCGGTCTTCTTGCGGACCTTGGACTTGGGCATGATTTCCTTCGCGCGGGTAATCCGGTCGTCAGCCAGCGTAACGCAGCGACCCGTCGGGCCAGGTCCCGGATCACCGCCACGTACCCTGATCCAATGCGAATCCTGGTCGTCGACAACTATGACAGCTTCGTCTTCAACCTGGTCCAGTACCTGGGCCAGTTGGGTGTGGACGCGGACGTCTGGCGCAACGACGACGCGCGTCTCGCGGATCCCGTGGCGGCTGCGGCGGACTACGACGGTGTGCTGCTGAGCCCGGGCCCCGGCACGCCGCAGCGCGCAGGCCAGACGATGCCGATGGTCGCGGCCGCGCGGGAGACCGGCCAGCCGCTGTTAGGCGTGTGCCTGGGCCACCAGGCCATCGGTGCGGTGTTCGGCGCCACCGTCGACCGCGCCCCCGAGCTGCTGCACGGCAAGACGTCGCTGGTGCACCACAACGACCACGGCGTGCTCGCCGGGCTGCCCGACCCCTTCACGGCGACCCGCTACCACTCCCTCACGGTGCTCGAGCCGACGATCCCGGACGAACTCGAGATCACCGGCCGCACCGAGTCCGGCGTGGTGATGGCCTTCGCGCACCGCGAGCTGCCGATCCACGGGGTGCAGTTCCACCCCGAGTCGGTGCTTACGCAGGGCGGCCACCGGATGCTCGCCAACTGGCTGGCGGTCTGCGGCGCACCGCTCGACGAGGCGCTGGTCGGCCAGCTCGAGCACGAGGTCGCCGCCGCCCTGGCCTGAGGGTAGGGCGGGCGTGCGGGGTCGGCTCCGCGCAGCCCGGGCGGGGTCGGCGGCGCGGGTCAGCTACGCGGCGACCAGTACCAGAGCTGGATGGTGCCGTTGGAGTCGACCTGGTCGCCCGGCGCGGGGCTCTGCCGGTACACCTTGTTATCGGTCCACGGCAGGTTGGACTTCACCGACCCGTCCACGTTGATCGTCCCGGTGAACCCGGCGCTGATCAGCGCGGCCTTGGCGGCATTGAGGTCCAGGTTGGTCACGTTGGGCATGGAGATCCGGTTCACGCGTGCGACCTGCAGCGTCACGGTCGAGCCCTTCGCGGCGTTGGACCCGCCGGTCGGCGTCTGGGCGACGACGGTGCCGGCCGGCTGCATGCTGTCGACCTGCGTGACGGTCACCGCGAAGCCGAGGCCGATGAGATTGGCCTGTGCCTGCGCGACCTGCTGGTTGGTGACGTCCGGGACGCGCACCTTCTGGGGGCCCGAGCTCACGGTGAGCGTGACGGGCTGGTTGACCGGCACGTTCGTGTTGGCGGTCGGGTTGGTGGAGATCACGCTGCCCGCCGGCACCTTGTCCGACGGGACCTTGGTGACCGTCTTGGACACGGTGAATCCCGCCTTGGTCAGCATCTCGGTGGCGACCTGCTGCGTCTTACCCGTCACGTCCACCACCGGGCTGATCTTGGGTCCCGCCGAGACCTGCAGGATCACCGTATGGCCCTTGTCGGTCTGGGCGCCCGCGCTCGGCGTGGTGGAGATGACCTGGTCCACCGGCACGGTGTTGTCGTTGACCCGCTGGATCTGCACCTGGAAGCCGAGGCGGGTGAGGGCCACCTGGGCGTCGGCCACCGGCTTACCGATCTCCGTGGGCACCGCCACCTGCACGGCCGCGTTGTCGGGGCGGGTGAGGTACACGCCGATGCCGATCACCAGGAGCACCGCGATCACCGCGGCGGCCACGCCTAGGACCCAGCGGTTGACCCGGCGTTCGCGGGTCTCGGCGCGTCGGCGTTCTACGCGGGTCCGCGGTGCGGGCTCGGTACTACCGCCGTCGCCACCGTCACCGTCGTCCTGCTCGGCGGCTGTCGCGCCGGCGCCGGCGCCCGCTCCGCCCGACCCGGCGGCGATGCGCGCAGGCGTCGCGCGCCCGCCGCGGGAGCGGCCGTCGCCCAGGAGCGACTGGCGGTCGGCGTCGGTCATGATCGTCGGCGCCTCGGGCTTGCGGCCCGCGAGCACCCGGATCAGGTCCTGCCGCATCTCGCCCGCGCTCTGGTAGCGGTTGGCGGGGTTCTTGCTGATCGCCTTGAGCACGATCGAGTCCAGCTCGGGGGGCACCGACGACAGCACCGCCGACGGTGTCCGCGGGTCCTCCCGCACGTGCTGGTAGGCGACGGCCACGGGGGAGTCACCGGTGAACGGGGGCTCGCCGGTGAGCAGCTCGAACAGCACGCAACCCGCCGCGTACACGTCGGATCGCGCGTCGACCGACTCGCCGCGGGCCTGCTCGGGCGACAGGTACTGGGCCGTGCCGATCACGGCCGCGGTCTGGGTCATGGACGCAGACGGATCGCTCATCGCACGCGCGATGCCGAAGTCCATCACCTTGATCTCGCCGGCCTTGCTGAGCATCACGTTGGCGGGCTTCATGTCCCGGTGGACGATGCCGTTCTTGTGCGAGAAGTCGAGGGCCGCGCACACGTCCGCCATCCACGTCATGGCGGTCCGCGGCGCGATGGTGCCGTCGCGGCGCAACACGTCCCGCAGAGTCTCGCCGTCCACGTACTCCATGACGATGTACGGGAGCGGCCCGGTGGGCGTCTCCGCCTCGCCGGTGTCGTAGACCTGCACGATGGTCGGGTGGTTCAAGGACGCCGCATTCTGCGCCTCGCGGCGGAACCGCAGGTAGAAGCTGGGGTCGCGGGCGAGATCGGCGCGCAGGATCTTGATCGCGACGTCCCGCGACAGCCGCGTGTCACGAGCGAGGTGCACCTCGGACATGCCGCCGAAGCCGAGCGTGTCGCCCAGCTCGTAACGGTCGGATATGCGGCGTGGCGGTGTCACTGACCTCGACTCCCTCCGCCGAACAGACCGGGCAGCGGGATGCCGAGGATGCCGCGTGCCGGCTCGGTCGTCGTGGGCGCATCGCCGGTGATCGGCGGCTCCGTGTCCGTCGGCTCCGGCGCCTCCGTAGTGGTCGGCGGGGCCTGCGTGGTGGTGCGCGTACGCGTCGGCGGCGGGGGCGGGGGCGACGTCACCGTCGTCGTGCGGACGGGCGGGGCCTCCGTCGTCTCGATCGGCTGGGGCGCCTCCGTGGTCTGCTCCGGCGTGGGCACCACGGTGGCCTGGCCCGACGGTGGCGGTGTCGGCGTCACGGCGGACGTCGACGCGGCCGGCGACTGGTCACTGGAATTGGAGCTCAGGACGAAGTAGCCGCCGATGATGGCGGCGGCCAGCAGCAGGATCAGCACCGACACCGCCAGCACCGTCTTCTGCGCGCGCGACCACCCGGTGTCCTCCGGGTACACGGGGCGGGAGGCGCCGGTGGAGGGCCGGGACACGCTGCGGGGCGCGGGGCGGTTGGGCGGCAGCGCCGTGGTCGCAGCCGTGGTGTAGCCGGTCGGGCGGTTGTCGACGGGGGCCGTGCCGCCGGCCCAGCCGCGGGGCATCGGCGGGCGCTGCCCGGCCTTCACCGCGGCCACGGCGTCGGCGAACTCGCCGCCGTTGGCGTACCGCTGTCGCGGGTCCTTGACCAGCGTCAGGGTGATCAGCTCGCGGACGTTGGCGGGCAGGTCGGACGACAGCGGCTCAGGCTGGTCACGGATGTGCTTCATCGCGACGGTGATGGCCCCGTCGCCGGAGAACGGGCGCTTGCCCGCGAGGCACTCGTATCCCACGACGCCCAGCGAGTACACGTCCGATGCGGCGGTGGCGTCCTCGCCCGAGGCCTGTTCGGGCGAGATGTACTGCGCCGTCCCCATCACCATGCCGGTCTTGGTCACGGGTGCCGCGTCGACCGCCTTGGCGATGCCGAAGTCGGTGATCTTGACCTGGCCGGTCGGGGTGATCAGGATGTTGCCGGGCTTGACGTCGCGGTGCACCAGGCCGGCGCTGTGCGCTACCTGCAGCGCGCGGCCGGTCTGCTCCAGCAGGTCCAGGGCCTGGGCCTGGCTGAGCTTGCCGAGCCGGGACAGCACCGCGTTGAGCGGCTCGCCGTTCACCAGCTCCATGACGAGGTAGGCGAGCGGCGCGCCGCCGGACTTGTCGGGGGTCTCGCCGTAGTCGTAGACGCCGGCGATGCCGGGGTGGTTGAGGGCCGCGGTGGTGCGTGCCTCGTTCCGGAACCGGGCGAGGAACTCCCGGTCGTCGGAGAACTCCGCCTTGAGCACCTTGATGGCCACGCGGCGATCCAGCCGAGTGTCCATCGCCTCCCATACCTGGCCCATGCCGCCGGTGGCGATCAGCCGCAGCAGCTCGTACCGGTCGGCGATCGTGGAGCCCGTCTGCAGACTCATCAGTTCCCCTGCCCGTTCACCGCGGCGTCTATCACCGCACGTCCGATCGGCGCGGCGATCGACCCTCCGGTCGCCGCCTCGCCTTCATTTCCACCGTTCTCGATGATGACGGCAACCGCCACCTTCGGGTCGTTCACGGGACCGTACGCGATGTACCACGCGTGCGGCGCCTCGTCGCTGCGCCCCGTCGAGTGCTCCGCAGTGCCCGTCTTCGATGCGATCGCCACCGTGTCGCTGCTCGCGCCCGTCGTGTGCTGCTCCGACGCGATCATCAGCTGCCGCATCGTGAGCGCGACCTGCGGCGTGATCGCCTGTCCGAGCTGGTGTGGCTGGGTCGTGGCGAGCGTGGTCAAGTCGGGTGCCTGCAGGCTGTCCACCAGGTACGGCTGCATGCGGATGCCGCCGTTCGCCAGGGTCGCCGCGATCTCCGCGTTCTCGAGCGGCGTCAGCGCCACGTCGCGCTGCCCGATCGCCGACTGACCGAGGGCGGCCGTGTCGGGGATCGTGCCCACGGTCGACTGCGCCACCGCCAGCGGGATCGGCGCGACGGGCTGGTCGATGCCGAAGTTCGCCGCCATCTGCTTGAGCGCGTCGATGCCGTTCCGCAGCTTCTGCGTCGCGAGCATCACGAATGCGGTGTTGCACGAGTACTGGAAGGCCTGCAGGAGGCTGACGGTGCCGCCTGTCGCATCGGGGCAGGTCTCGCCGGCGTAGTTGGACAGGGTCGTCGTGGTGCCGGGCAGCGTGATCACCGACGAGGACGTCAGCCGGGTGTCGAGGTCGGCGGAACCCTGGGTCAGGGCTGCGGCCGTGGTGATCACCTTGAACGTCGATCCGGGCGGGTAGGTGGCCGAGATGGCCCGGTTGAGCATCGGGTCGGTGCTGTCCGCCTGCAGTCGCTTCCACGCGTCGGCGGCGACCTGCGGGTCGTGGGAGGCCAGCGGATTGGGGTCGTAGCCGGGCGTCGAGACCATCGCCAGGATCTTCCCGGTCTGCGGCTCGATCGCGACGGCGGCGCCGTGGCACGGCGACGCGCCGCATGCCGTGGTGAGGCCCTGGTAGGCCACCCTCTGGAGCGTCGGGTTGATGGTGGTGATCACGTTGCCGCCGCGGGGGTCGCGGCCCTGCACCAGGTCGATGATGCGGCGGCCGAACAGCCGGTTGTCGCTGCCGTTGAGCAGCGGCTCCTCGGCGTGCTCGAGGCCGCTCGACGCGTACACCATCGAGTAGTAGCCGGTGATCGGCGAGTACGCCCGCGCAAGATCCTCGGGGTACACGCGCAGGTACTTGTATCGGTCGGCCGTCTTGATCGAGCTGGCCATCACGGCGGGCCCGGCCAGGATCGAGCCGCGCTGGCGCGAGTACTCGTCGAGGAGTACCCGCTCGTTGCGGGGGTCGGCGCGCAGGGAGTCGGCGCGGAACACCTGGATGTAGGTGGCGTTGGCGAGCAGCGCCACCACCATCAGCACCACCACCAGCGTCACGCGGCGCAGCGGTGTATTCATGCGCGCCGCACGATCTCGGTCTGCCGGTCGGGGATCGGCTGGCCGGGCTTGCGGGTGACCTTGGGCTCGCGGGCGGCGTTCGAGATTCGCAGCAGGATCGCGACGAGCGCGTAGTTGGTGAGCAGAGAGGAGCCGCCGTAACTGATGAAGGGAGTGGTCAGACCGGTGAGAGGGATGAGATCGGTGACGCCGCCCACCACCACGAACAGCTGGATCGCCATCGTCGACGCCAGCCCGGCGGCCAGCAGCTTGCCGAAGCTGTCGCGCACCATCAGGGCGGCGCGGAAGCCGCGGAACACGAGGACCAGGTACAGCAGCAGCAGCGCGGTGAGCCCGATCAGGCCCAGCTCCTCGCCGATCGCGGCCACCACGAAGTCGGTGCTGGCGAACGGCACCATCGTGGGGCGGCCGGAGCCGAGCCCGGTCCCGGCGAGGCCGCCGGTGGCGAACGAGAACAGCGCCTGCGCGGGCTGGTTGCCCACGCCGTAGAAGTCCTTGAACGGGTCGTTCCACACCTGCACGCGCACGCGCAGATGGGCGAACATGTAGTACGCGGCGATCGCGCCGACGATCGCGAGCAGCAGGCCCACCACGACCCAGCCGACCCGCTCGGTTGCGATGTACACCATGATCAGGACGGTGAAGAAGATCAGCATCGGGGTGCCGAGGTCGTTCTCCAGGCCCAGCACCGCGATGGCGACGGCCCACACCAGCAGCAGCGGGGCGAGGTCGCGGGCGCGCGGCAGGTCGATACCGAAGACGCGCCGGCCGGCGGTGGTGAACAGGTCGCGCTTCTGCACCAGGAACGCCGCGGTGAAGATGATCAGCAGGACCTTCGAGACCTCGTTCGGCTGGATGTTGAAGAAGCCGGTCTTGATCCAGTTCTTCGAGCCGTTCACCTCGGACAGGCTCGCAGGCAGCAGCGCGGGCAGCGCCAGGAACACCAGGCCGGCCAGCCCGATCGTGTACGCGTAGCTCGACAGCGTCCGGTGGTCACGTAGCAGCGCCAGCACGGCCACCAGCACCACCACGCCCAGCAGCGTCCACAGGACCTGCTGGTTGGCCTCCTCGGGGTGCGTCACGACCCCGTTCTCGCCGTGGGCGCTGCCCAGGTCGAGGCGGTGGATGATCACCAGGCCCAGCCCGTTGAGCAGCGCGACGATCGGCAGGATCACGGGGTCGGAGTGCGGCGCGAGGCGGCGCACGGCCACGTGCGCCACGAGGTACAGCACGACGAACGCGCCGATGTACTTGAGCAGGTCCAGCGTGAGGGTCTGCTCCTGCGCCCACTCGACGATCGCCAGCGAGGCGGCGGTGATCAGCGTGGCGAGGCCCAGCAGGGCCAGCTCCCACATGCGGGCGCGGCGCGTCGTCGTGAGGGTGAAGCCGCTGCCGGGTGTCGTGAGCGCGGGCGCGGTCACGACGCACCGTCCCGGCACGGGACCTCGGGGGTGGAGGTCTGCGTGGTCACCGTCGTGATCGGCGCGGCGGACGAGCTGCTCGTGTCGGGGGTGAGGGTCTCGCTCGGCTCGCCCGCGGTGTCCGACGGTGTCGCGGCGGCCGATTCGGCCGGTGTGCCGGTGGGGGTCGCGGCGGCGGAACCGGCGGCCACCGTCGAACCGGGCTGCGCGGGCGGTCCCGGATGCGGCGCGGGCCGGATCACGGTGTTCACCGCGCAGACCGGGATGAGGTTGCGGGCCAGGTTGTCGGCCTGCTGGCGGGCGTCGTCGAGGGAGCTGGCATCGGGCAGCGACTGCAGGCTGTTGCGGCCACTGGGCGTGAGATCCGTGACACGCATCGGCGAGCAACCGCTGGGCCTGTTCTTGAAGGTCAGGTCGCGCCGTTGGGTGTCGGCGACACACACGACCTCCTCGACGGTGTTCAGCCCGTGGCCGAACAGGCTGGCGCGCACGCCCCGGGAGATCACGATGGTGCCGTCCGATGTGGTGCCGAGGTAATAGTTGGAGCGGATCACCGAGCGTGTGACCATGATGCCCACGGCGCCGCCTATGATCAGCACGAGCAGTACCGCGAGGGCTATCCACTTGACGCGGGGCCGCCGGCGCTCCGGCTCGGGGGGCTCCTGCGCGATCACGCGGCGAGGTGCCTGGCGCGGCGGGCGGAGCGCGGCGGCACGGCCGGCGGCGGTGTTGGCGGGCGGGACGTAGTCGGTGTCGTCGTCGTCGACGGCGCCGCCGACGATGGGCCGCGACTGCCCGAAGCTGGTGTCGTCGACCCGCGCGACCACGACGGTGACGTTGTCCGGGCCGCCCGCCTTGAGGGCGAGCTCGATCAGCCGGTCGGCAGCCTTGGCCACGTCCTCGTTGGCCAGGGCCTCGCCGATGGTCTCGTCGCTGACCACGTCCGACAAGCCGTCCGAGCAGAGCAGGTACACGTCGCCGGCGCGGACCTCGCGCAGCGTCAGGGTGGGCTCGACCTCGTGGCCGGTGAGGGCCTTCATGATGAGGGAGCGCTGGGGATGGACGTGCGCCTGTTCGGCGGTGATGCGGCCCTCGTCGACCAGAGTCTGGACGAAGGTGTCGTCGCGGGTTATGCGGGTGATCTGGCCGTCGCGCAGCAGGTAGCCGCGGGAGTCGCCCACGTGGATCAGACCCAGCTTGGAGCCGGCGAACAGGATCGCGGTGAGCGTGGTGCCCATGCCGTCCAGATCGGGATCCTCGTCGACCTGGTCCGCGATCGCCTCGTTGCCCGAGCGCATCGCCTCCTCGAGCTCGCCCAGCAGGTCGCCGCCGGGCTCGTCGTCGTCGAGGGGCGCGAGGGCCGTGATGATGAGCTGCGAGGCGACCTCGCCTGCGGCGTGCCCACCCATGCCGTCGGCGAGCGCCAGCAGCCGGGCGCCGGCGTACACAGAGTCCTCGTTGTTACTGCGCACGAGGCCGCGATCGCTGCGGGCGGCGTATCTCAGGACCAGGCTCACGGGCGCAACTCGATCACGGTCTTGCCCACCCGCACCGAGGTGCCGAGGGGGACCCGAGTGGGAGCGGTGACCTTGTTGCGGTCGAGGTAGGTGCCGTTGGTGGAGCCGAGGTCCTCGACGTACCACTCGTCACCGTCGCGCGACAGCCGTGCGTGCCGGGTCGACGCGTAGTCGTCGGTGAGGACGAGCGTGGAGTCGTCGGCGCGGCCGATGAGGACGGGCTGGTTACCGAGGGTGATCCGCGTGTTGGCGAGCGGCCCGTGGGTCACCACGAGATACTTGGCCACCCGGTCGCCGCGGCGGGAGAAGACCCGGCGTTCGGCACGCGGCGCCCGCTGCCGGGGCCGCAGCCCGCTGGCCAGGCGAGCGTCGGCACGCAGCGTGTTGACCACGAGCCACACGGCGAGCCACAACAGCAACAGGAAACCCGCACGGGTCAGCTGGAGTACGAGCCCCTGCACGCTTGTCTCCCTCCTGTCGTGGCGTACGCATCCCGGAGCCGCGCCCGGGCAGTGAGATCCTCGCCGGACGCGGCAGTCCTCTCGGAGAATCTACTGGAAGCGCACCACGATATCGGAGTGGCCGACGCGGATGCGGTCACCGTCGGCGAGTTCCCAGTTGGTGACCGGTACATCGTTGACGGACGTCCCGTTGGTGGAGCCCAGGTCGTTGAGCACCGCGGCGTAGCCGTCCCAGCGGACCTCGACGTGCCGACGGGAGACGCCGGTGTCCGGTAGGCGGAACTGCGCATCCTGGCCGCGGCCGATCACGTTGGCGCCCTCGCGGAGCTGGAAGGTGCGGTTCGAGCCGTCCTCGAGGTACAGCGTCACTGACTGCGGGGTGTACTGCTGGTAGCCGGGCTGGCCGTAGCCCTGGTCGTATCCCTGCTGGTAGCCGCCCTGCTGGTCGTAACCCTGTTGGCCGTAGCCCTGGTCGTATCCCTGCTGGTAGCCGCCCTGCTGGTCATAGCCCTGTTGGCCGTAGCCCTGGTCGTATCCCTGCTGGTAGCCGCCCTGCTGGTCGTAACCCTGTTGGCCGTAGCCCTGCTGACCGTAGCCGGGCTGCTGGTAGCCCGGCTGGTCATAGCCCTGCTGACCGTAGCCGGGCTGCTGGTAGCCCGGCTGCTCGTAGCGCTGGTCGTAGCCCTGCTGATAGTCCTGGCCGGCCGGCTGGCGCGACTGGTCGTGTCCGGAGTTCTGAGTCATCGGATCGGCTCCTGGTTCTGCCACATACGGCGGTCTGTGCTGCTCTACCGGTGTGTGTCCGGAGGGCGATACTGCGTCGGGGTCTACGGTGCCGCGTGCCCTGAACTGCCCCGTGTGCAGGTGCGGCGACTGCTCGAAATGTACAACCACGTCACCGTAAGTCTGCCAGGCGTTGTCCCGAATGTAGTCCTCCAAGTGTTTGGAGAACGATCGGATGGCGAACTCGCGGTCGGCTTCGAAGGTGTCTCGATCCGTCGGAGACACCGCGATGACGTACTTGTTGGGGACGAGGAACGCGCCGTCACCGAGCTCCTGGAGTTGGTTCTCAGCCTCGCGTTGCAGCGCGGCCTCTACCTCCTGCGGGACGACCTTGCCTCCGAAGACGCGAGCGAATCCGTCACCGACAGCGCCCTCGAGCTTTCGCTCGAACCGTTGCAGGATCCCCAAGACGAACTCCTCCCTTCTCCATCGGCGTGTCGCGGTGCGCGATCCGTGCAACGATGATAGCGGCGATCCTGTCACGTGCGTGGTCGGAGATCCCACAAGCGCACAATTTTCTCAGCCGTCGCGAATGTTCTTCGGCGTTGTGGCGGCGGCCGGGTTCCGGGTGCGGGCCACGGCACCGTCGGGCCCGACGGTGCCGGTGCGCCCTCTGGCGCTGAAGGTGCAGGTAGCGGGGCGATTTCACTTCGCCGATGCGTGCGTGCTAGGGTTTTCCAGTCGCTCGGGCGAGTGGCGGAATGGCAGACGCGCTGGCTTCAGGTGCCAGTGTCCTTCGGGACGTGGGGGTTCAAGTCCCCCTTCGCCCACCACGAGGAGTTCGATAAACTCCGAAGCCCCAGATCACGGACTCAGGTAAGGCTCGTGGTCTGGGGTTTTTCTGTGTCTCTTGGACAGGGCTGCGAACGCCTCGCTACGGCACCTGGATGCGGTCGATGTGACGCACACCTTCTGGCTGGCGCGGCTGCACGTGCCGCGACCGAGGACGACCTCGATTCCGCTCTGGACGACGTGATCGGTTCCTGGCGGAGCAGTGGGTCGGCCACGAGGTTCATCCACGAGGCACGCTTGGGGCCTATCGACAGGCGAAACCGAGGGTTACCGCCATGTCTTGGGGAACACCTGCACGATGTGCCTTCCCCCGCAGCGCCGCCGGTGGGCGGTCTCGTCGCCGATCCCGCACGGTATGCCGGTCCCGATCGCTATCTCGCCTCGCGAGTCGCCGCGTGAACGGAGCAGGTTCATTCGGAGATGTCCTCGCCGGCGGAGTGTTCGATCAGCTTCTGCCGCAGCACCTTTCCGCTGGGGTTGCGGGGGATTCGGGTCAGTGCGACGAACCGCTTGGGAATCTTGTACCGCTCGACGATCCAGCGCAGGTGCGCGGCGAGCGCGTCATGGTCGACGGCCGCGTGCTCGGCCGGGACGATGAATGCCCGCAGCACTTGCCCGAACTCGGCGTCGTCGACGCCCACCACGGCCACGTCGTCGACGCCGGGATGCGTCGCGAGCGCGTTCTCCACCTCGCCCGGGAAGACGTTCGCCCTCGGGGGTACCGCCGAGCGCATCGATACGTTGCGTACCTGGGTCGACGAGGCCCTCGCGTCGGGCCGGCCACGCCTGGAGTTGGAGTTCGCGCTCGCGAACCGCGACGACCCCACCGTCGTCGACCGGGAGGGGGCGCGCAACCGCGAGGCCGTCCTCAGCCTGGAGAGCTCCCTGGAGCGCGTCGCACCGGCGGTCGTCGACGGACCCGTTCCGGCTCGACGGATCTCGGAGATCATCCTGGATCTCGCATTCGGCCTCGCGGTCCGCACGACCCGGCTGCTTGACTGGAGTCTGACCGATCGGTAAATTAACCGATCGGACAGCACTCTTGAGAGGACGCACATGATCGCCGACGTCTGGCACCCGATGCAGAACCCGATCCTGTACGCCCTTCCCGTGTTCGCGGTGTGCATCGCCCTGGAGGCGGCGTTCTACGCGTACGACGCACGTCACGAGGCACGCGCGGCCGACCAGGGCTATTCCGGGATCGACACCCGCACCAGTCTCGCGATGGGTGTGGGTGCGCTCAGCGTGATGACGCTGTTCAAACTGATCACCCTGGTGCTGTTCGTGTACCTGTGGGTCGAGGTCGCGCCGTGGCACATCCCCGCGGACACCTGGTGGAGCTGGGTGCTGCTGGCGGTGATCGTCGACCTGGCGTGGTACTGCAATCATCGCTTCTCGCATCGGGTGCGGATCGGCTGGGCGGCTCATCAGGCCCATCACTCGAGCGAGTACTTCAACTTCGGTACCGCGCTGCGGCAGAAGTGGAACCCGTGGTCGGAGGCGGCGTTCTGGCTACCGCTGCCCCTCCTCGGCTTCGAACCGCAGGCGATCTACGTCGTCTTCGGGGCGAACCTCGTCTACCAGTTCTTCAGTCATACCGAGCGGGTCGGAAAGCTGTGGGCACCGATCGAGTTCGTCTTCAACACCCCCAGTCACCACCGCGTCCACCACGGTTCCGACCAGATCTACCTGGACCGCAACTACGGCGGGATCCTCATCCTCTGGGACCGCATGTTCGGTAGCTTCCAGCCCGAACTGCACACACCGACCTATGGTCTGACCTCGCCGGTGAACTCCTACAACGTGCTGTACCTCCAGTATCACGAGTACGGCAAGATCCTGCGCGACGTGCGGCGCGCCCGTGGCCTGCGGACGCGGCTGGGCTACATCGTCGGCCCCCCGGGCTGGAAGCCGGCGGACGAGCAGCCGAGCGAGGTACTCCCCATGGCGACCGAGCCGACCTCATGACAAACCCTTCGGTGGTCCCGCGCCGAACGCCGGGCACGAGCAAGCTGCCGCGCGCGGTCCGCGAGGAGCAGTTGCTGGACGCGGCCGTGAGGGAGTTCGGAGCGGTCGGGTACGCCGCTGCGTCGCTCGCCGCCATCGCCGATCGGGCGGGGGTCAGCAAGGCCCTGGTGCTCACCTACTTCGGCTCCAAGGAGTCGCTGTTCGTCGCGTGTGTGAACGGCGTCGGTGACCCGATGATCGAGGCCATCGAACGGGTGATCACGACGCCGCAACCACCCGTCCGGATGGCTGAGGCGACACTTGCGGCGATCTTCATGGTCCTCGAGTCGCGGCCGCAGGCGTGGAACGTGATCAACGAACGAGGGCTACCGGCGGGCGGCCCGGCGGCCGCCGCCGCGGATCGTGTACGCCGCACGATCGCCGGACAGGCCTCGCGCGGAGTGTCCCGGTTGACCGATCTGGACCTGGTCCACGACGCCGACGACCTGTCTGTGCTCACTGAGGTCTGGATGAGTTCCGTGACCGCGGTCGTCAACTGGTGGCTGAGGCACCCCGATCGTGCCGCGACGGAGATGAGCGATCGGAGCGCTCGAGTGCTGCGCATCATCACGGGTACCGGATCGTAGGGTTCGCGGCGCAGATTCCGACCGAAGTCGCGATACACCGGCCCCTGTTCGGTGACCAGCACCGCAGGCGAACAGCGCTCTGCGCTCGGCGGGGCGCACGCAGACGGCCACCCGTACCGACGCCTGTCGACTACCGGGTGCTGCGCCGGCGCAGGATGTCGATGAGGCGGTCGGCCTGCGCATCGACGGACTGTGGCCCGTTTCCGGTGAGGAGATTGTGCTCGGCGTCCCAGACGACCTTGACCGCAGACGGATTCAGGGTGAGTGCAACGTCGTACCCGGCCTTCTCGAGGGCCACGTCGACGTAGTAGGTGAGCCGGGTCTTCTCGCCGGGGATCTTCGGGTAGCCGACCTCGAGCATTCCCAGCTCGCCGTACTTGGGAACCGTGGTGACGTGGGCGCCCTTGAACGCGTGGTCTTCGTCGACTACGACATCGCCGGCGGCGTCCAGTCGGTATCTGGCTGAGGTCATCGCGATCGGGGCGTGGCAGATCAGTCCGATCAGGACGCCGTTCTCGTTCAGGCCGTTCAGCAGTTCTCCGACGATCGGGTTGTCGTGGAAGTCGACCATCGGTGCATGGCCGCCGGGTGCGTACATGAAGTCGAAGTCGGCCAGTGAGAAGTCGTCGTCCGGGTCGCGGTGCCGGGCGACCAGGTCTCCGATCGACTGCCATTTCTTCTCCGGCAGGTCCGCCAGGCTCGCGATGATCTCGTCGCGGATCGATGCGGCTTCCTTGTCGGTCTTGGGTAGGTTCTGCGAGACCGGCATCCGGCCCAGGCGACGGCGGAGCAGCGCGAGTTCGGACTCGCGCCGGGCGACCAGCTGAGGGTTGTGGGTACGAAGCTTCTCGAAGTCGAAACCCAGGACGTCGGCCTGCATGGCCAGACGTGCCGTGTCGGTGCCGAGGTGGGCGCCGCCGTGCATGGCCAGGGCCATTCCGTTGATGTCCAGCGTCGGGACCTTGCCGTCCGGGGTGGCGAGGACGAAATCGTGGGTCTCCTCGAAGCGGGCCATCACGGCGGCCAGTTCGACCAGGAACCAGCCGATGTCGATGCTCTCGTCCGCGGGCTTGGACAGCGGCAACTGGTCGGCCGATGAGATGACGATGAGCGCCTTCGGGCGGTCGATGCTGGTCGCGTCGTCGGTCATTGTTGATTCTCCTTATTACAGTTCTGTTCGCTACGGATGAGATGTCAGGCGGGTACGCCGAAGCCGCGTTTGATCAGTGCGTCGAAGAGCCGATCGGGCAGTACTCGGCTGAGCCGGATCAGTGGTTTTGCGCCGATGCCGACCGCGTAGCGAGTGCGGGGACGGCGTGCGGTCGCCGCCTTGACGACGGCTTGGGCGACGACCTCGGGCTGCGAGGCCATCCGGTAGCCGGGCCTCGAGCTGGCATCGAGGGTCTTCGCGACCGCGTTGGCTTGCCCGGCGTACGGCCCATGACCTGAGGTGGTGCGGACCTTGTCGGCGGCGATCGCGCCCCACTCGGTCTGGATGGAGCCGGGCTCGATGATCACGACATCGATGCCGAAGGGCTTCAATTCGAGCCGTATCGCGTCACTGAGCCCCTCGACGGCGTGCTTGCTTGCGTGGTACCACGCACCCAGCGGCGTCGCGAACCGGCCGCCGACCGAGCTGATGTTGATGATCACCCCGCTGCGCCGTGCGCGCATGATCGGAATCGTCAACTGCGTGAGTCGCGCCAGCCCGAGCAGGTTGACGTCCAGCTGGGCCTGGGCCTCGGTGAGGGGCACCTCTTCGAGCGCGCCGTACGAGCCGTAACCCGCATTGTTGACCAGGACGTCGATCCGGCCGTGCGCAGCGAGGATCGCGTCGACGGCGTCGGTCACCGAGGCGTCGTCGGTGACGTCGAGGGCGATCGTGTGCACGCCCGCCGCTGCGAGCGCCGTCATCCGCTCCGTACGCCGAGCAGCGGCGTACACGATGAAGCCGGCGCTGTGCAGCCGCAGTGCCGTGGCCTCCCCGATGCCGGAGGATCCGCCGGTGACGAGTGCGACCTTCGTGTCCATGTCCTGCCTGCTCTCTAGTCCGGGCTCGAGACAGGTGCGATAACGCACCACTGGTCTCTAATTTAGGAGACCGGTGGTCTGTTGTCAATAGACCACCAGTCTGTAAAATGTGCGCATGGGAGACTTCCAGCGCGCCCGGAGTGAGGACCAGCGGGAGATTCGGCGTCGGGCGATCGTGGAGACGGCGGCCACGATGCTGACCGAGATATCGGTTTCGGAGCTGAGTCTGAACGCGCTCAGTCGCCGTGTCGGCCTGGCGAAGTCCAACGTGTTGCGGTATTTCGAGTCCCGCGAAGCGGTGCTGCTCGAGCTGCTCGTCCAGCTCGCCGCCGACTTCTACGCGCAGATCTCCGAGCAGTTGCCCGTAGCCGTCGACGATCGCGAATCGGCTCGGGCCAGAGCTACGCAGGTCGGTTCGATCCTGGCGGAGGGGCTTGCGGCGCAGCCGATGCTATGCGAGCTGATCAGTGCACAGGCGAGTGTGCTTGAGCACAACGTCTCTGCGGAGGCGGTCGCAAAGTACAAGCGAGGCGGCTACCAGAGCCTGGCAGGCCTCATGGGGGTACTTCGTCAAGTTCTGCCCGAGCTCAGCGAAGACGACGCCGGTGAGGCGGTGCGCACCCTGATCGTGCTCACCGGAGCGCTGTGGGCCTATGCACATCCGCCGCAGGCTGTGCAGGACGCCTACAAGGCGGACCCGTCGCTCGTGTTCCTGCCGCACGGATTCGTCCGATCCCTCGGGCGGTCCTTCAGCTTGGTGCTCGAGGGACTACTGGCGTGCGACTAGGGTGCGGTGTTCTGCCCAGACCGTCGCGCGATCGGAGTCGGTAGGTCGTCGCTCGTTGTCGCGGCGGCCGGCGCGCGGGATGATCGCAGAATGGCCGGTGGTGTCGATGATCGGGACGATCGCGCAGACCGCCTGCGCTCGCTCGGTGTGTGGGCCGGCTCCGGAGTCGACGAGGACCAGGTGGCGTTGTATCGGTTTCTCCTCGACGCCGGTATGCCGATCGACAAGCTACGCGCCGTCATCGCCGGGGGTGACCCCCAAGTCGCGCTGGCCGAGCACCGTCTTCTCGGGGACGGGCGCCGATACGACCTCGATGCCGTCGCGGCGCGCGCGGGGCTGGCACCCGCCGGCGTCGTCGAGGTGTTGCGAGCCCTCGGGCTCGCGGTTCCCGCGGCGGGTGAGGAGACCTTGTCGACAGCAGACCTTCGGGCGGTGGAGGTGTTCGCGGAGGTCAGCGGATTCTTCGGCGAGGAGACGATGCTCAGGTTCGGCCGGGTCGTGCGCTCGGCCGTCGGCCGGATAGCCGATGCCGCAGTGGCGATGTTCGGAATCAGCGTCGAAGACCCGCTCCGGCAACGGGGCGGCACGGGCGCCGAGGTCACCGAGGCCGCCGATCGGGCACTCGGCTCACTGGGGCTGGTTCCCGAGTTGTTCGCCGCGCTGTTCGCTCGTCAGGCGCTCGATGCTGTGCGCCGGGCGTCCATCGCGCACGGCGCCGACTCCTCGCACGAGACGATAACCGTGACAGTGGGTTTCGGTGATCTCGTCGGATCCACCGCGTGGGTGCGCACCCGCACGCCACGCGAATTGGCCGTCGCACTGGGAGAGTTCGAACGCGTCGCGCAGGCGTCGCTCGCCGGGCAGGCCCGATTGGTCAAGACCATCGGCGACGAGGTGATGTTCGTGGCGCTCACCCCCGACGAGGCCTGCCACACGGCGCTCAACCTGATCGCCGAACTGCGCAGCGCACATCTTCCCGAACTGCGGGTCGGGCTCGCACACGGCCGGGTCGTCGCGCTCGACGGCGACTTGTACGGCCCGGTGGTCAACCTCGCCGCCCGCCTGGTTCATCAGGCACAGCCAGGTCAGATCCTGGCCGACCCCGCTCTTGCTGCGGCTGCAGACGGGACCGGATTGTCGTTCACGGCGCTCGCCCCCCGACGATTGGCTGGGTTCGACGAGCCGGTGGTACCGCACGCCGTCGAGGCTCGTCGGTGACCCCACTGTCCCAGGTGCGGGCGGTGCGACATCGCCCGGAATCCGGGCGACGCTGAGATGATCGCGGATCTGCCTCGTTATCCGACCTGGCTCCCTGCTTCCGGTGAGTACGCGAGCACCACCGGCGTCGAGCCCTACCCGGTGCGACTGGGTAGCCGGTACCACGACGGCCGCACGGGAGAACCGGGCAAGGACTGGTGGGGGTCGGTCACGGGATTTCAGCGGCCCGGGTCGCTGGATTTCCATCACGCGATCACCGTCTCGGCGGCCCGCGCGACGGTGGAGGTGAACATCCACTACGCCTTCGAGGCCGCCGAGGATCAGCAGACCGACGTGAGTCGTTGGCTGCTGCTGACGATCACCATGCCTGTGCTCCTGCTACCCGCTCGCCGTGTGATCGTCAGCCGGTTCGACCGTGAGAACGTGCGGACCATGCGCGCCGTCGAAGCGCACTTCCCCGCCGACGGCACGGGTGGGTAGTGGGGCGGGCTCGACGTCTGAACACCGCTTTCGGCACACCGCAACGTCGTCTCCGACTAGCATGTGGCGTGTATCACTGGGCGAGCGATGCGGGAACCCATGGGGCATAAGGGGAAGAAGAAGCACGACACGGCGGGGTCGAAGGGTGACCCGGAGCCGGGCAGCGAAGCCCCCGCCGCAAAGCCGGGTCCGGCGCCCGCGCGTCGCCGAAGCGACTCCGTAGCAGACCCGTTGGGGCTCTTCGGGTCTCTCGGTCAGATAGCGTTCGGCGGCCGGAGCGACTCGGATGCGCCGCCGTCGCTCGGTGGCGGCGTGCTCGATCAGGCGGCTGGGCTGTTGGGGGGCACGGGTAGTCCGGTGCGCGGCCTGACCGACGCGCTCGGGCAGGTCTCGCGCACGGCGCACGACGATGCCGGCAAGTCTTCCACTGCCGGCGATGCGGATGCGAAGACCAAGAAGTCGAAAGCGGGATCGAAGTCGGCGAGGCCGCTGTCGGTCCCCGTCGTCGACCAGCTCGCTGCCGGCTTGGGCCTGCCGAGCAACCCGATCGCCGACGCGCTCGACACGGTGTCGAATCTCGCGCCGGTACCGGTGGTGGACACCCTGGGGGAGAGCCTCCGTCAGGCCACAGACCTCGTGAACGCCCCGCTTCGCGGTGTCGCCGGGGTGCTCGGGCTGGATCCGACCCGGTCGGTGAACTCGTCCGACTCTCTGCGCAGGCGTGGGACACGGCTGATCCGCATCTCGTACGACCCGAAGTACCAGCCGCGCGACGTGCATCCGTCGTTCGGTCGCATCATCGAGGAACTACTTCCCGACGAGGCACGGATCCTCCGCTTCCTGGGCGTGGCGGGCACGCAGCCGATGATCGACGTGCGGACCAAGACGCTGTTCCAGGTGGGATCGGTGCTGTTGGTCGGCGATCTGTCGATGGTCGCTCAGATGGCGGGGTGCCACTGGGCCGACCGGGACGGCAACTACTTCGCCAACCTCCACCGGCTGGGCCTGGTCGAGTTGTCCGACGAGCCGGTGGACGACTACCGCAGGTACGCGCTGCTGGAGGTGCAGCCGATCGCGGTCGAGGCGATCGAGAGTGTGCGCAAGGCGGTCACCGTCTTCCGGAGCATCCACCTGACCCCGTTCGGGAAGCAGTTCATCGACGTCTGCTTCGACACCGAGGGCTACGCCGGCGGCGGCTGGGCCACCGACGGGCGCCAGGACAGGTACATCGGTAAGGGCCCCCGGACGGACCGACCGTTGGCCGCCGCGCACTGATCGATCCGTGCAGAACCCCGCCGTGCGGTGCGGCGGGGTTCTGCACGTGGCGGGGGATGACGGTGTCGGTCAGGTCCCGAACAGGAGCAGGTGGACGCCGCCGACCAGGATCCCGAGCAGTCCGCCGTGGACGTACAGCAGCCACGCGTCCTGCTCGATGGCGGCGTAGAGCATCTCGCTGAACTCCGCGGGCTTGAGCTCGCGAAACTTCTTGGTGGCGAAGGCGGCGATCTTCTTAGCCTTCTCGTCGTTGAACTCCTTGGAGTAGAAGACCTCCGGCGCCAGGTCGACGATCTCGGCACTCACCTTGCGCTCGAGCTCGTCCCAGTCGACCACGCCGAGAGTCTTCCCGATGCTCGCGGCGACCGGTGTGAAGATCTGGTCCACCTCCTCCGCGACCACCTCGGCGAGATAGGCGGCGGTCTTGTCGCCGCTGGCGCCGAACAGCAATTCGTGTGTGAAGTTGGTGACGGTGAGCACCTTCTCCGACATCATCTCGGCCACCTGTGCCGCGGCCTCGTGCTGCCGCTTGGGGAACACGCCCTGCTTCCAGAGGTATTTGTACCGAGGCTGCGGATCGCCGGGCTCGAACACGATCTTGATCGCCAGGATGTTCACGACGACACCGATGATGGCCGCGCCGGCGAGCACGATCAGCCACGACGGGATCGCGCTCAGGATCGGGGGATGGGAGCCCTCGACCCAGCTGAGATACAGCGCGAGCGGGAACCCGAAGACGAAGCCGAGGGCGCCGATCTTGACCATGAACCGCAGTTCCGGGGCGCCCATCCCCTGGAAGATGTCGCTCAGGGTCCCGGGATTCTGGCGCAGGTGGTTGACGGTCATCAACTTCACGTCGAGAAGGTCGTCGATGTTGTCGCCGACCTTGTTGAACGCCCGCTGCGAGATCTGGGGCAGGCGCTGGTCGATGGTGGCGAGCACGCCCTCCTGGACCGGGGACGGCAGGGTGTCCCACAGCCAGCGATGGTTGGTGTCGATGACGTCGGTCGCGATCCGCCGGATCTGCGGCCGGGCCTCGCGGGCCATCATGTCGGCCATCTGGTCCGGGTCGAGCTCCTTGTAGAAGTCGCCGATGCTGCCTATTCGGGCGATCGACATGTCGACGATCAGGCTGGCCATCTTCTCGGCGCGACAGGGTATGAAGCCCTGGAAGCCGAGGATCCCGCCCGGCGCGAAGATCGGGAGGATCTGTACCTTCCGCGGTAGCAGCGGGAAGATCGTCCTGAGCCCGGGCACGTAGAACCCGGTGAAATGAGTCGGCGAGAACAGCATGATGACGCCGGTCCAGTTGGTGATGAGGCCGGCGATCGCGCTGAAGATCGGGATGCTGACGATATCGATGACGAATTTCGACTGACCGGTGAGTTTCTCCCAGTCGATCAACGACGCCGCCATGGTGACCGTTTGCATGTACGGCGCTTCCTTCCGGGTCCGGGCGCGCGGCTGCGAAGCCGTGTTGTTGCGAGCGCTTCCGAATTGGAGCGCCCGCAGCCAGGTGGTCGATCAGGGGGGCCCACACACCGGCCGAGGGGCTTCCCGCGCAGGTGAGACCTCTGTACCGAACGCCGGAAGGGATTGGGCTCGGCCACGCGCGTCCCTCTTACCGGAAGTGGGCCAGGCTATGATTGCCATCTAAGAACCTAGCCAGGGGCGTGCAGACACGTCCCGAATTTCGTGGAACTTCGACACGGAACGCGTGTGTGTATAGCGGGCCCCGGGGGGGCGAAGAGGTGGTCGTCGGCACGGCCCGAGAACCGCGATCCCCGGTATGCGGGAACGGGGCTGCGGCACCGTCGTCCGCGACCGCCGCGGCCCCGCACGCTATAGGCGCAGGTGACGGCCGTCACTGGGCCACTGCCGGATTCGTCACAGGATTCTGAGCATGTGATAGACAGCCCCTACACTCCTATCAGCAACCCTCGGCGACTCGTCCGGTGGGTGTCACGGACATCGAAATGCTGGCGGGAGGACGACATGCACATCGTGGTGAGCCGCGAAGACTACTTCGCTGCAGCCCGCACCGTGCTGGCTACGGAGGGCGTCTCGAAGCTGAAGATCGGGACGCTGTGCAGTGCCCTGAACGTCACGAGCGGGTCGTTCTACGGGTACTTCGGCAGCCTCCAGGGCTTCATCGACGAGTTCCTCCTGGACTGGGAGGCGGCCCAGGCCGAGCGCATCGCACGTCAGGCGGAGACGGAGGGCGACGACCTCGGAGGTATCCGTGGACTCGGAGCCCTGCTGTACGCGTTGCCGCACGAGGCGGAGGCCGCGATCCGCAGTTGGGCGCACATCAACGAGGCGGTCGCCCAGGTGCAGGAGCGCATGGACGCGCGCCGCAAGGCGGTGCTGATCGAGCGCATGGCCCCGATCGTCGGGCTCGAGCGGGCACACCGCCTCGCCGTGGTGGCGATGACGATGGTGATCGGCCTGCAGCAGTGGCGCCGGCCTGTGACCGTCGCCGACTGCGACCTGCTCCTCATGGAGTTCGAGATGCTCCTGGACGGGGAGCCGCGCAGCCCAACAACTGCTTTGGTAAATAGCGAATGTAATGAAGTTTACGTTACAAGCTGGGCGGGTGCCGCCGGACAGGACAGAGGGAGCGAGCAGTGAGCGCACACCTGATCGAGCAACTCATCACGATCCCGCTGTTCACCGGCGTCATCGGGTACATCACCAACTGGACCGGCATCCTCATGCTGTTCGAGCCGAAGCGGTTCTACGGCGTCCGGGTGCCCGGCGTGCGGTTCCTCTATCCGCTGCTGCCCCGCCGCGTGCAGGTCATCCCGGCGATCCGGGCGGACGGCCGGGTGGGCTGGCAGGGCATCGTCCCCTCCCGGGCCGAGAAGATGGCGAGCATCGCCGTCGACAAGTCATTGTCCAAGGTCGGCAGCATCGCGCAGTTCTACGAGGTCCTCGACCCCGAGTACGTCTCGGCGCATCTCACGCGCTCCGCGCTGCCCGAGGTACCCGCCATCGTGGAGGGCATCATGCAGCGCGAGAACCCGCGCCTGTGGTACTCGCTGCCTGAGGACGTCAAGGCGCTGGTCTACCGCCGTGTCGCCGCGAGCCTGCCGGACGACGTCACGCGCATGACCGCGATGATCGGCGAGAACATCGACGACTACATCGACGCCAAGCTCATGGTGATCCGGCACCTCTCCGCCAACCCGCTGATCCTCAAGCAGATCTTCTACAACATCGGCCGCAAGGAACTGCGCTTCATGCAGAACTTCGGCTTCTACTTCGGCTTCCCGATGGGATTCGTCCTCGTCGCCCTGATCCACTTCTGCCCGCACTGGTGGCTGCTGCCGCTCGGTGGGATCGTCATCGGCTACGTGGTCAACTACGTAGGGATCACGATGATCTTCGAGCCGATGAACGTGAAGCGCTGGGTGCCGTGGCAGCAGGGGCTGTTCCTCAAGCGGCGCATCGAGATCGCCGAGCAGTACGCAGCCGTCATGGCCGACCAGGTGGTCACCATCGAGAACATCTGCGACGAGCTGCTGCACGGCCCCCGTTCCGACCGCACCCGGGCCACCGTCGAGCTCGTCCTGCGCGAGTCCGTCGACAACGCGGCCGGTTGGGCACGCGGCGTGGTCAAGATGTCGGTCGGGCAGGAGGCGTACGCCCGGGTTCCGCAGCTGGCGGGTGTCGAGGCCCTCAAGGTCGCGGAGCGGACGGTGGCCGACCCGACCTTCGTCGCACAGCAGCGCGGCAAGGTCCGTGCGTTCGTGACCGCGCGGATGACGATCCTGCGGCCCGAGGACCTCAGTGAACTGCTGCGGTCGGCGATCAAACAGGACGAATGGCTGCTGTTCCTGCACGGCGCGATCCTCGGATCCGCGGCCGGATTCCTTCACCTAGCGATCTTCGGAGTGTGAGATGACCAACGATGTGGTCCTAGCCGACGGGACGGTGGCGGGCGACGACCGTGCCCTCGAGAAGCGGGCCGCGCAGGCCCTCGCGCTCCCCGAAGCGGCGGAGCGGCCCGGCGGGGTGCTGGGCCGGCTGAACTGGGCGTCGTCGACGGCGATGCTGCTCGGCCGGGAGGTCGGCGGATCCGCGCAGCGCCTCACGCGGCAGTTCGTCTCCGAGGCCGAGCACCTGATCGACGTGGCGCTGCCGCCGGGTACGCCGCGCCTCGTGGTGCAGGGCGAGATCGTCGAGGACGCCGACCCGGCAGCCGACACGACGCCCTTCGAGCCCGAGCTGCCGACCGAGGAGGATCTTCGGCGCGCCGGCGACCGGCTGCTCGCACTGTCGGCCGAGACGTGCCCGCTCGAGGGCGCGCACCCCGCCTTCCCGCACATCCTGCGTCAGCTGACGCCCGACGAGGCGCGGATCCTTCGGCTGCTCAGCCGCAGCGGCTCGCAGCCGAGCGTCGATGTGCGCACCAACCGACCGTTCGGGGTGGGCTCCGAGAGTGTCGCGGCGGGGCTGTCGATGGTCGCCGAGATCGCCGGCTGCCGTCACCCCGAGCGCATCACCTCCTACCTGGGGAACCTCCATCGGTTGGGGCTGATCTGGTTCTCCAAGGAGCCGGTCGAGCTGCACCGCTACGAGCTCGTCCAGGTGCAGCCGATCGTCGTCGACGCGATGTCGCGGGCGGGTCGGTACGCGAAGATCGTGCGGCGCAGCATCGAGGTCACCGCCTTCGGGGCCGAGTTCTGCGCCTCCTGCTTCACGTTCGAGTAGTTCCTATCCGGTGAGCGCAGCGGCGGAGTGCCCGATGGTCGCCTCGTCGGGCACCATCGTGCGTATGAACATCTCCTGCCGCCGCAGTCCCGCGGCCGCCGCTGCGGCGCGCCCGCCGGGAAGCATCCCGCGGATGGAGCGGCAGACGTTGACGGGGAGTCGCACCACCGGGTACCAGGGCAGGACGGTGGTCGGTAGACCCAGCGTGCGCATCGCGCCCCGACCGAGAAACGCGGTCGCGATGGACAGGTGCTGCGAGCGGGCGACCCGCCGGCGCATCACCTGTAGTGACGGGTAGTTCCAGGTCAGCGGGTCGTCTGCGATCGGCGCCGCGAGCAGCCGGCTCGTCTCGTCGGGCGTTGCCAAGGCGCACGACGTGTGCAGCAGCACCCGCACGCTGTCTCGGAAGCTGCGCGGGAGGAACTCGTCGGTGACCCCCATCAGCGTGCCGACATACCGGGTCAGGTGGGCCACCGACTCGTACTCGCGAGGCGTGAAGAACAGACCCAGGCCCACGCTGCTCGCGGACGGGGCGATGAGCGCGCCGACCAGTGTCGACGCCATGTCCGTCTGGTTGATCGGTAGTCCCAGCTCGGCGGTGTCCCAGTCGGGCCGGGCCAGCAGGTGCCGGCGCACCAGCGAATGGATGAACCTGACCCGCAGCGTCGAGCGGTAGCCGACGCCGCCTGGGAGCAGGCCGCCCTCGGCGATCACGTCCAGTGCCCACCGGGTGGTCTCGGCGAAGCGGCGATTGGAGCCCTTCTCCAGAGCGCCCGTCCGGAGCAGGGTCTGGTTGAACCCGGCGTACATGTAGCCGCCCAGCAGCGAGACGTCTCGTGCGAGATACAGGCCGTCCTCGCCGCCGCTGCGCATCACCTCGGCCGCCGTGCGCAGCGTGTCCCAGTCGACCCAGTCGGGGACGGTCTCGACCTGCTCGAAGAATTCGCGCAGCGGCTCGGGCGCGTCCGCCACGCTGTCGATCCCGGACGCCAGCGCGCGCTCGAACTGTGCGCGCCGCACGTCGGTGTCGACCGCGTGGATCCACTCGACCAACCGATCCATCGGCTCGTCGCCCGCCATGAGTGCCTCGCCCATCCGTCGGAACTGCTCCGGCGTGGGTCCCCGGAGACCGAGTAGCGCGCTGAAGACCCCGACGCCGGGCGGCACCGGGCGAGGCTGCGCCGGGTGCCGCCCGGGGATGACTGTCGCTGCTGGCATCGGAGTCCACCGTCCTATCCTGACAACCATCGTTGTCAGTCAGGCTAGGTCGGTGTCCGGCCCGTGTCAACGGACCGGACGCGCGCCGCGGTGGTGGAGCGGTTCAGACCTGCGCGGCCCCGACCTCGACGGTGCGCCCCTCGGCGGCGCTGCGGCGTACGGCGTCCAGCACCCGCAGCGTCGCGATGCCGCCGACGGCGGGGACGGGACCGGGTCCGCCGGACACGACCGCCTCGGCGAACTCGTCGTAGAACCGCGAGTAGTCACCCTGCGCAGACGGCACGGCCACCCGGCCGGCGGCCGTCGCGAGCGTGCCCCACCGGACCTCGTCCTCGAAACCCCACGTCTCCCGACGGCCCGCGGGCCGGCCGCCGGCGAAGATCGAGGCGGTCTGCACGTCGCGGAAGTCGGAGACGTACGAACCCGCGGTGCCGATCAGCCGGAGCTCGCGCGAGGCGATGCGTGCCAGCTTGGTGGCCGAGACGTGCGAGTGCGCGCCGGACACGTGGTCGAGCGTGATCGTGAAGCTCGCGTCGGTGCGCCCCGCGGGCAGGTCCACCCAGTCCAGCTGCGCGGTGACGGCACGTGCCGGGCCGAGCAGGTCGAGGGCCTGGTCGACGACGTGACTGCCCAGGTCGCGCAGCAGGCCACCGTCGGGCCCCGCCTCGAGCGTCTGGGGCTCGTCCAGGTCGAACCGGAGGTCGAGGCGCTGCACGTCGCCGAGCGCACCGCTCGCCAGCACGCCCCGCGCGGTCACCACGTCGGTGTCCCAGCGCCGGTTGTGGAACACGTTGAGCAGTACGCCGGCCTGCTGCGCGGCGGCCGCGAGCTCCGCGCCGGCGTCGGCGGTCGGGGCGAACGGCTTGTCGGCCACCACAGCGACGCCGCGGCCGATCGCCTCGAGCACCAGTTCGCGGCGTGTCTGGGGCGGAGTCGAGATGACCACCGCATCCACGCCGGCGTCGATCAGCTCGCTCAGCGACCCGAAGACGGGCACGCCCGGCAGCTCGTCGCGGATCGACTCGATGCGCGCCGGCGACCGCGTCACCACCCCCACGAGATCGCACGCGTCCGACGCCTCGATGTACGGGGCGTGGAACCATCTCCCGCCCACGCCGTATCCGACCAACCCGATCCGGATGCCCATCAGATCCTCCTCATGTCGCCAAAATGATAGGACATAAGGACAAACCAAGGGAAGGGGCTGCGCTCAGTCCTCGCGGTCGGTGGTGCTGTGGCCGTACTTGGCGGCGTAGGCGCGGTGCACCGCGGCGTCGCGGACGCGGGCACGCTCCTCGACCAGCTCGGGGTCGAGGCCGTGACGGACCAGCCGACTGCGGCGGTACACCTTGTTGAGTGCAATGGCGAAGTAGATGAACGGGATCAGGATGGGGATCGTCATGCCCAGGTGCACATACGCCGACGTGTGGATCAGCAGGAACGGCGCGAGCAGCAGCACACACGGAATGGTCACGCGCAGCACGCTGCGCCAGGCCGCGCCGCGACCGGTGAGGTCGTTACGCACCCACTCGCGCATCGACGGCGGGAGCCGGTAGCCGTAGCAGTACGCCACGTACTGCAGCGGATTCGGCCGGGTGCGGGAGGTTCCGCCGGTCATCGATCCTCCCGGATGTCTGGGGGTGGGTGCGGCCGGGTGGCCGTCACCCATGATATGCGCCCGCGTCGCCCCGGTCGTGCGCGCCCCGGCGGGCCCGCCGGTGTCGATCAGATTGATCCCGGCGTCGAGTGCCCGGTGGATGATGCGGGCCGAGTCGTCGGGGTCGGGGTTGCCCGCCGACGTGGCGAACATCAGCGCACTTCGGCCGTAGGGGCTGACCTGGATGCCGGTGCGACCGAGAGTGCGGTACTGCATGGGATTCTCCTGACGACGCTGGCGTGACCTGTGCTGACCGCAAAGCGGAAAAGTCTTTCCGAAACGATTCGGAAAGCCGTTCCGTTATGGCAAGAGGAGGATCGCCGTGGCAGAGGCAGCACCGCGCCGGAAGCGCGCCGACGCTGTTCGCACCTCGATGCGCTGCTCGAGCGCGAGATCGACGCGTGCGCCGCCGCCGCTGGGAACCTCGCCGTGCGGCACCCGCTGCCCGATTACTTCCGCGAACGGCTCGGGCCCGCCCTGGGCACCCTGCTCACGGCGGCCGCCGCCGACGGTGCTGTGCGTCCTGACGTCGGCGCGCAGGACCTGCTGTACGCCGTCGCCCTACTCTGCCAGCCTGTCCCGGGCCAGGGACCCGAGTACGGGCGGCGCATGGTGTCCGTCCTCGTCGACGGACTACGAATCATGTGACACCAAGCGACAAGCCACACTTGTCACTTCGCGTCGCCATGGTTGTCGCATCACACTCCGCCGACCACCACGTTCCCCAGATGTGTGAACTCGGCGGCGATCTGGTCGCCGGGCTCGATGAACACCGCGTCCGTCATCCCGCCGGTCAGCACGACCCACCCGGGCTCGAGGGCGATACCGCGCTCGGCGAGGGCGTTGGCCGCCAGTGCCAGCGCCTCGGCGGGGTGGCCCTGCACGGCGGCTCCCGTCGCCGAGTCGACGACGGTGCCGTTCACCGACAGCACGCACGCCTCGAGCGCGAGGTCCAGCGACCGTGGATCCCGCTCCGCGCCGCCGACCACGAACCGCGCCGACGACGCGTTGTCCGCCACCACGTCCGGCAGCGTGAACCGGAAGTCGATGAACCGACTGTCGATCACCTCGAGTCCCGCGGACACCGAGCGAACGGCGGCCATCGCTGTCGCCGCTGTGACGCCGGGACCGGACAGCCGCTCGCCCAGCACGAACACGATCTCGGGCTCGACGCGCGGGTGGATCAGCCGGCCCGTGGGCACGGGCACGCCGGCCTGAAGCACCATCGCATCGGTCAGCCACGCGACCAGCGGGGAGTCGATGCCCAACCGTCGCTGCTTGGCCCGCGACGTCAGGCCCAGCTTCACGCCGACGATGTGCTCGCCGTCGGCGACCTTGCGGCGGATCAGCTCGTCCTGCACCTGGTAGGCGGTCGCGAGGTCCAACTCCGGCCAGTCGTCGGTGACGGGGCGGCGGTCGGTGCGCGTCGCCTCGGCGTCGAGCAGTGCGGTGGCGGCTCTTGATACGTCCCAGTCGCTCACGCCGACACCGCCTTCCGCTCCGCGGCGAGTTGCAGAGCCACGTCGATGATCATGTCCTCCTGACCGCCCACGTACCCGGCCTGGCCTACGCGCGTGAGGATCTCGTGCGCCGGCACGCCGTACCGCGCCGCGGCGCGCTCCGCGTGGAACAGGAACGAGTTGTACACCCCGTACCTGCCCTGGATGATCGAATTACGGTCGGCGATAGGCAGTCTCGGGATGAATGGCCGCGCGACCTCCTCTGCCACCGCGAGCACGGCGTCGGAGTCGATGCCGGTGTCGACGCCCAGGCGGTCCAACACCACCGTGAGGATCTCCGTGGGGGTGTTGCCCGCACCCGCGCCCAACGCGCACAGCGTGCCGTCGATCTGCCGGGCGCCCGCCTCGAGGCCGGCGATCGAATTCGCCACGCCCATCGAGAGGTTCTGGTGCGCGTGCACGCCGACCTGCGCGTCGTCGCCCAACTCGGCGACGAGCGCGGCCACGCGCGCCGCGACACCGTCGGGCAGCAGCGCGCCCGCGGAGTCCACCACGTACACGCAGTTGCACCCGGCGTCGGCCATGATTCGTGCCTGCTGCGCGAGGTTCTCGGGCGTGGTGCGGTGGCTCAGCATCAAGAAGCCGACGGTGTCCATGCCGAGATCCCGTGCTGCGCCGAAGTGTTGGACGGACACGTCGGCCTCGGTGCAGTGCGTGGCGACGCGGGCCACGGAGGCGCCGGCGTCGTGCGCCCGCTTCAGATCGGCGACAGTGCCGAGCCCCGGGAGCAGGAGGACGGCGATCCGCGCGCGCTTCGCCACATCGGCGGCGGTAGTGATCAATTCGAGCTCAGGTGTGCCCGAGAATCCATAGTTGAACGTCGATCCGGACAGGCCGTCGCCGTGCGTGACCTCGATGACGGGGACGCCCGCGGCGTCGAGCCCGGACACGACGTCGCGCACCTGCGCGGTGGTGAACTGGTGCGAGACGGCGTGGCTACCGTCGCGCAGCGTGGTGTCGGTGACGCGGACCTCGATGGGGGACATGACGTTACACCTTCGCTTCGGAACGGGCACGGGCGAGTAGTTCGGCGGAGCGGGTGGCCGCCGCGGTCATGATGTCCAGGTTGCCCGCCCACGGAGGCAGGTAGTCGCCGTTGCCGCGGACCTCGAGGAACACGGCGACGCGCGCGCTGCCGTTCCAGGCCGGCTGCGGCTCATCGAACTGGGGGTCGGCGCGCAGCGTGTAGCCGGGCACGTAGCTCTGGACGTCGGCGACCATGCGGTGGATCGAGTCGGTGATCGCATCGCGGTCGGCGTCGGGGGAGATGGCGCAGAAGACGGTGTCGCGCATGATCATCGGCGGTTCCACGGGATTGAGGATGATGATGGCCTTGCCGTGCTGCGCGCCGCCCACCGATTCGATGCCGCGGCTGGTGGTCACGGTGAACTCGTCGATGTTGGCCCGCGTGCCGGGCCCCGCGGAGCGCGACGAGATGGAGGCGACGATCTCGGCGTACGGCACCTCGGTGACGCGTGAGACCGCGCGCACGATCGGGATCGTCGCCTGCCCGCCGCAGGTGATCATGTTGACGTTGGGCGCGTCGACGTAGGTGTCGGCGTTGACGGCGGGGCACAGGAACGGTCCGACGGCGGCCGGGGTGAGGTCGACGGCCGTGATCCCCGCCTCCGCATAGCGGGGCGCGTTGGCGATGTGCGCTTTCGCGGAGGTGGCCTCGAACACGAAGTCCGGCAGCTCGTCTCGGGCCAGCAGCCAGCCGACACCACCAGCGCTCGCCTCGACGCCGAGATCGCGGGCGCGTGCCAGGCCGTCGGACTCGGGGTCGACGCCCACCATATACCGGACGTCGAAGTCGTCGCTGCGCTGCAGCTTGATCAGCAGGTCGGTCCCGATGTTGCCGGGCCCGACGATGGCGGCGGTCGCCATGGCGGTCCTCCTTCTCGAAAAGTGTTGGTGTTACCTGGCGAATGTCGCGGTGACCGAGCCGAGGCCGGCGAACGTCGCCGTGACCGTGGACCCCGGCCGCACCGGCACGGCGGCGGTGACCGAGCCGGGCAGGATCACGTTGCCCGCCTCGAGGGTGATCCCCAGCGGCCCTACGGTGTTGGCGAGCCAGACCAGCGCGTTGACCGGCGAGCCCAGCGCGGCGCCGCCGGCGCCGGTGCCCACCACCTGGCCGTCGACATACAGCACGCAGCCCAGCGTGCGCAGTGACAGCCCGGCGGCGGTCAGCTGGTCGACGGTGACCGGCGTGGATCCCAGGACCACGCCGCCCGAGGAGGCGTTGTCCGCGATGGTGTCGGGCAGCGTGATCTTCCAGTCCGCGATCCGGGAGTCGATCACCTCGAGCGACGGCAGCACGTAGTCGATCGCCGAGATCGCGTCCGCCACCGTCACACGCGGGCCGGTCAGCGAGCGCTTCAGCACGAACGCGATCTCCGGCTCGACCCTGGGGCTGATGTACCGGTCGGCGGGGATCGGCAGGTTCTCCATGTGGAACATGTCGTCCATCAGGTGTCCGTAATCGGGCTGGTCGACGCCCATCTGGCGCTGCATCACCGCCGACGTCAGACCCACCTTGTGCCCGCGCACCGTCCGGCCCTCGTCCCGCCACACGCGCACCTGGGCGAGCTGGGTGGTGTAGGCGTCCACCGCGGTCATGTCCGGATTCGCGGCGGTGAGCGGGGCGATCGGCGCGCGATCCCGGTAGGCCTGCAGGAGCGCCTTCGCTGCGGTGTCGGGGTCGAAGCTGGTCATGGAATTGAACGGTGCCCCTGTTCGGGGTGATACTCAACGCATGTGTCCCGCTGAGCGGAACAACGGCCCGTCCGTGGTGCGCCGCGTCTCGGCACTACTCGCCGCGTTCCGGCCCGACGAGGTGGCGGTGGGCGTCAACGAGCTGGCGCGGCGCACCGGCATCCCCAAGGCGTCGGTGTCGCGGCTGGTGGCGGAACTCGTGGAGGAGGGGCTGTTGGAGCGCAGCGGCGGCCGGGTCGGGTTGGGGCTGAGGCTGTTCGAGCTGGGGGAGCGCGCGTCGCGGCGACGCTCGATGCGGGAGGTGGCGTTGCCGTTCCTCGCGGATCTGCGGGCGGCGACGGGCCAGACGGTGCACCTCGCGGTGCTCGACGGCGCCGAAGTCGTCTACGTCGAGATCCTGCGTGGGCGGGACGGTCCGTGGCTGCCGTCGGGCGTCGGCGGCCGCCTGCCCGCGCACGCGACCGGGGTCGGCAAGGCGCTG